>JAJYPE010000121.1 GCA_021795585.1 Actinomycetes bacterium
GGAGTCCGGCTCCTATGTCGGCCGTGGCGCCTACAAGCTGCTGGGAGCCCTGCAAGAGTTGGGCATCGACGTTTCCGGCCTGCACCTCTGCGACCTCGGGTCCTCCACGGGGGGCTTTACCCAGGTTCTTCTGGAGCGGGGGGCGGAAGCGGTGCTGGCCGTTGACGTCGGCCGGGGCCAGATGTCCGAGCGCGTCTCCGGGCACCCGCGGCTGCGGCTGCTGGAAGGGGTCAACGCCAGGTACCTGCGACGGGACGCGACTGAAATCGGACCTATCGACTTGGTGGTCGGGGATCTCAGCTTTATCTCGCTGACCCTGCTGGCCGAGGTGGTCGGCGATGAACTGCTGCAAGGCGAGGGCCGCTTTCTTCTGCTGGTAAAGCCGCAGTTCGAAGTGGACCGCAAGGTCGCGTCCAAGGGGAGGGGAGTGGTGCGCGATCCCGCCGAGTGGGCCGGAGCCCTCGAGTCGGTGGTCGCCGCCTACAGGGCACGTGGCGCGCGCATAGCGGCCGTCGTGCCTTCTGCAATGCGCGGAGCCAGCGGCAACCAGGAGTTCTTCGTACTTGGGAGCTTCGGGAGCGAGGGCCCTACGGCAACCGACGAGGAGATTGCGGAAATGGTCGCCGGCGCCGTGGAGCGCGCCGCTGCGGGCTCGCTTTGAAGGGCGCGCGGCACCCAACACTGGAGACCGGACTCCCAGTCCCATTAGGATTGGGCCGGTCCGGTGCGACGGAAGCCACCGGCAGGGCCAAATGGCAACTCCGAGGCGGTCTAGTGGTGCTGCAAGCTCGATCAGGGATCCGCGCGTGAGTCGCATCGGTGTCATCACCAATCCGCGCCGCGAGGAGGCCATCAACGCCCGCGACAAGCTTGAATCCTGGTGCGAATCACGCGGCCACGCCACCAAACGCATAGCGGCTCCCCAGGATTGCCTCGGTCTCGATGTGGTGGTGGCACTGGGCGGCGACGGGACCATGCTCAGGGCCATGGAGCTCTCCCTCGTCTATCAGACTCCTGTTATCGGGGTGAATTTCGGGCATCTGGGGTATTTAACCGAGGTGGAGCCGGACGAGCTCTTCCTGGCCATCGAGCGCTTCTTCTCAGGGGATCACCGAATCGAGGAGCGCACTACTCTCGAAATCCGTTTGCACCGGCTGGGAGGCGCCGGCCCCATGGAGCGCTTCTACGCCGTGAATGAGGTGGTGGTCGAGAAGTCGCACTCCGGCAACGTCGTCAAACTGGGCGTGTCCATCGCCGGCGAGCCTTTTCTCGACTACGAGGCGGACGGTATCATCGTCTCCACCCCGACCGGCTCCACCGCCTATTCCTTCTCTGCCCGAGGCCCGGTGGTTTCTCCCCGGATGAACGCCATGGTCTTGACGCCCGTCTCTCCGCACATGCTCTTCGACCGGGCCCTGGTACTCGAGCCCGACGAGGAGGTCGAGATCCGGGTTCTGGGCGGGCAGGACGCGACGTTGATGGTGGATGGCGTCAACCGCGAGGTGCTGAAGGTCGGCGAGTCGATCATCTGCCGTGCCTCGTCGTTGAACGCGCGGCTGGTAAAGTTCGAGGAGCGCGACTTCCGCTCCATCCTGAAAGCCAAATTCGGATTGGCCAACAAGGACATGGGAGAGCTCTGAGCCGAGCGCCCCGGTCCGAGCGCCGCTCGCCGCTCCCTACCCGGGGCGGCCAGGATTTCCAACGCATGCCCCTAGCTGGAGAGAGATGCTCGAAGAGCTGGTCGTAGAGAACCTCGGTGTCATAGAACGGGCGCAGCTCAGCCTGGGCGAGGGCATGACCGTTATCACCGGCGAGACGGGCGCAGGCAAGACGATGCTGGTCGGAGCGCTACAGATGGCGCTGGGCGCCCGAACTGACCCAAGGCTCATCCGCGAGGGTGCCGCCCAGGCCGGGGTGGAGGCGAGGTTCATCCTTGATGGCGAAGAACTGGTGGTAAGCCGGACTCTCAACTCCCAAGGGCGCTCGCGAGGATACATCAACGGCCGAATGGCCAGCGTGGCCGAGCTGGCCGAGGTCGGGCGGCGCGCCGTCGACGTGCATGGCCAGCACGCCCAGATGCGCCTGGAGTCCCCAGTCGCGCAGCTGGCGCTGCTGGACGCCTACTACGGCATCGACCTGGGGCAGCGGAACCAGCTGAGCGAGCAGCTTTCACACCTCGAGCGTCGAATCACCGAGGCCCGCAGCGGGATGGCCGAACGCGAGCGCGAGCTGGCGGTGGTGCGCTTCGAACTCGGCGAGATCGAGAGGGTCGCACCCCTCGACGCCGAGGAGGACCTGCGCCTCGAGCAGGAGCTGGACGTGCTCGAGCGGGAGGAAGAGTTTCGAGAGACCTACCTTTCGCTTCTCTCTGCGGTCTCGGGCGACGAAGGTGACGCCGGGGCCGTCACCGAACTCTCGCACCTGGCGCGCAGGCTGCATCGCGAGCCTGCCACCGGGGAGCTCGCCCAGCGCCTGGACGGCGTCGTCGTGGAGCTGAATGAGCTGGCTCACGAGGCCCAGCGCCGCCTGGAGTCGCTGGCCGGGGATCCGGGACGCCCCGACGAGATCCGCTCGCGGCTGGTCGCCTTGCGTGACCTGAAGAAGCGCTTCGGCCCGACGCTGGCAGATGTGCTTGCCGCTCGGAAGGGGCTCCTTGCGCGCCTCGACTCACTCGCGGGGGAGGGGGCATCGCCCGAGGCCCTGGAGGCACAGGCCGCGGCGGTGCGCGCAGAGCGCGACCGGGAGAACGAGCGTATACGGTCCGCCCGGCTCGAGGCGGCCGAGAAGGTCGCGGCGGCCGTAAACCGGCAACTGCCGCTCCTCTCGTTCGCCTCGGCGGAGTTCTCCGTGGACCTCTCCGAACAGGGTGACGGCTCGCCGGCGGCTTTCATGTTCACCCCCCACCCCGGTTCCCGACCGCTGGAGATCGCCCGCTTCGCCTCGGGTGGCGAACTTTCCAGGCTGATGCTGGCCTTGGCCCTGGTGATGGGCGTGGACGCCGAGACTCAGCTCTTCGACGAGGTCGATGCGGGCGTGGGCGGCCGCTCGGCGCGGGATATCGCCCGGGCGCTCAAGGACCTCTCGGCCAACCGGCAGGTCCTGGTGGTGACTCACCTTGCCCAGGTGGCGGCGGTGGCGGACCGGCATTTCACGATCGCCAAGCGGATCAACGGCGCGGTCACCGACACCGAGATCGCTCCTTGCGACGGCGAGGGCAGGGTAGGGGAGGTGGCCCGCATGCTGGCGGGGGACAGTGAATCCGCCAACGCACGCCGCCATGCCGCGGAGCTGCTCGCCGATGGCGGGGATCCCGGTCGCACCGGGGCCCTTTGATCATGCCCGCCAGGCCGACGCTCAATTAGACTCCTCTTGCGAGGTTCTAGAGCGGAAGGTGGCCCAAGGCAGTTGGCTAAGCACATTTTCGTCACAGGCGGCGTTGCATCCTCGCTGGGCAAGGGGCTGACCGCCTCCTCGCTGGGCAGGTTGCTAAAGGCACGCGGCCTTCGTGTCGTGATGCAGAAACTCGATCCCTACATCAACGTCGATCCCGGGACGATGAACCCCTTCGAGCACGGAGAGGTCTTCGTCACCGAGGACGGCTCGGAGACCGATCTCGATCTCGGCCACTACGAGCGCTTCATCGACGTGAACCTGAAGAAGAACTCCTCCGTCACCACCGGCTCGATCTACTCCGCGGTGATCGCCCGCGAACGGCGTGGCGACTACCTGGGCAAGACGGTGCAGGTGATTCCGCACGTGACCGACGAGATCAAGTCGCGGATCACAGCCCTGGCCACCGATGACGTCGATGTGGTCATAACCGAGGTGGGCGGCACGGTCGGCGACATCGAGATCCTCCCTTTTCTGGAGGCGATCCGCCAGTTCCGCAAGGACATCGGCCGTGACAACGTCTGCTACCTTCACCTGACACTGGTGCCCGGAATCGGCCCTCATGGCGAGCAGAAGACCAAGCCCACCCAGCACTCGGTCACCGAGCTGCGTTCCAGGGGCATACAGCCCGACGTCATCGTCTGCCGCTCCGGCGAGGTGGTCTCGGACGCCCTGAAGTCGAAGATCTCCATGCTCTGCGACGTCCCAAAGGACGCGGTGATCTCAGCCCATGACGTCGCCAACGTCTACGAGCTGCCGGTGCTGCTCCACAAGGAGGGGCTCGACGGCTACGTCATCAACCTGCTCCACGTCGACAACGTGGGGATGGAGCTCAATCTGGACACCTGGATGGACCTGGTGGCCCGAAGCTCGTCCCTGACCGAGTCGGTGAAGATCGGAATCATCGGCAAGTACATCAACCTCCCCGACGCCTATCTTTCGGTGGTTGAGGCGCTCAGGCACGGCGGGATCCACCATGGCGTGGCCATCGACCTGGAGTGGATCCAGGCCGAAGAGGTCTCGCCGATGCTGGCCGAGTCGATGCTCAGCCACCTGGGCGGGATCGTGATCCCCGGCGGCTTCGGCGAGCGGGGCATCGAGGGCAAGATCGCCGCCGCAGGATACGCGCGAGAGGCGGGGGTACCCTGCCTTGGCCTCTGCCTGGGGCTGCAAACCATGGTCATCGACGTTGCGCGCAACCTTGCTGGCCTCGAGCATGCGCATTCGCGCGAGTTCAGGCTGGACACCCCGCATCCGGTCATCGACCTGATGGAGGAACAGCGCGGCGTCACCAACATGGGCGGCACCATGAGACTCGGGGCCTACGTGGCGCGCCTGAAACCGGGCACCAAGGTGGCCGACGCCTACGGCGAGACCATCGTCTCGGAGCGGCATAGGCATCGTTTCGAGGTCAACTCGCGGTACCGCACCCGGCTCGAGGAGGTGGGCCTGGTCTGCTCAGGTGAGTCGCCGGACGGCTCGCTGGTGGAGTTCGTCGAGCTTGCCGACCATCCCTACTGGGTGGGGACCCAGGCGCATCCGGAGTTCAAGAGCCGTCCTGATCGCCCACATCCCCTTTTCAGGGACTTCGTAGGCGCTTCCGTTGCCCACCAGGCCAAGGTGGCCAAGGAGCTCGAGTGAGCCGGCCCCGGGACTTCAGCCTGGAGGCGGCCTCTCCGGAGCTGCGCTACCAGGGAACCTTCATCTCGGTTGAGATGGTCTCCTATCGGGATCCCGAAGGGGAGATCCACAGTCGTGAGGTGGTGCGCCATCCCGGCGCGGTGGTTGTGGTTCCCTATCTCGAATCAGCCGGGTCGGTGCTCCTCATCGAGCAGTTCCGGGTGGCGGCAGGCTTTCGCATGCTGGAACTTCCCGCCGGCAAGCGCGACGTCGAGGGGGAAGATCCCTACGACTGTGCCGCCCGGGAGCTGGAGGAGGAACTCGGCATACGGGCGCGCTCCTGGGTGCACCTGGCCACTTTTTTCAACTCTCCCGGCTTTACGGACGAGCTGACCTACGTCTTCCTCGCCCGCGGGCTCTCGATGGGCCGGAGGGACCCACAAGGTGCGGAGGAGGCCGCCGCCTCCTTGCGCTCGGTGCGGCTGATGAACCTGGAGCGCCTGATCGCCGAAGGCAAACTGGTCGACGCCAAGAGCATCATCGGCATGTACGCGGCACGCTCCTTCCTCGGGGACATGGGGGTTCCGGAGAGCTTCGACGACGACCTTGACCTCGACGAGTTCGAAGTAGTCGAGCTCGGCTGAGGCCCATGGCCGAGATTCCGGCGAACGACCTTGCCGCCATCGACGGGTACCTGGACGAATTGCGCCTGGTCTACGGGCGCTCCTCGAATACAGTCGATGCCTACTACGCCGACCTCTTGCGCACCTCGGAGGTGCTGGGAGACCTCCACACCTCGCTCACCCGCGCCTCGCCCTCGCAATTGACCGAGCTGATCGCCTTGCTTCGGGGGCGCCTGGCGGCCTCGACCGTCGCCAGGATGGCCTCCACCTTGAGGAACTTCTACGCCTTCCTGGTGGATACCGACTCCATGGCGGAGTCGCCAATGGCCCATGTGGAGGCGCCACGCGCGCCATACCTGCTTCCCGATGTCCTCTCGGTCGAGCAGGTCGAGGCGCTGCTCGGTGCAGTGGACACGAGCCGCCCGGGCGGCTTGCGCGACCGGGCCCTGATAGAGCTGCTCTACGGCTCGGGACTGCGGGTCTCGGAGGCGTCCGCGCTGAACCTCGAGGATTACCTGGAGGACGAGGGTCTGGTGCGGGTCACCGGGAAGGGGGCCAAGACGCGGGTTGTGCCGCTCACTCCTCCGGCGGCAAGGCTGCTCGGCGAGTACATCTACGGCGGCCAGCGCGCCCGGTGCCTCAAGAGGTCGGA
>JAJYPE010000122.1:0-1558 GCA_021795585.1 Actinomycetes bacterium
GCGCAGCTCGGGCGACGCCATCCGCAAGCTCTTGGAACTCGGTGCCAAAGAGGCCTTGGTATTGCGTGACGGCACCGAGGTCTTGGTCCCGGTTGAGGACCTTGTGGTGGGTGAGCGCTTTGTGGTTCGCCCTGGCGAGAAAATTGCCACTGACGGGGTGGTGGAGTCGGGAATCTCGGCTGTCGATCAGTCGATGCTTACTGGTGAAGCGGTACCCGTCGAGGTCGGCCCCGGAGATGCGGTGGCCGGCGCCACCGTTAACACCTCGGGTCGCCTCGTCGTCGAGGCGACCCGGGTCGGTGCCTCAACGGCTCTCTCCCAGATCATCCGGCTTGTTGCCGACGCCCAGGCCGGCAAGGCTCCCGTCCAACGACTCGCTGATCGAGTTTCCTCGGTCTTTGTGCCCATCGTCATTGCAGTATCCGCCCTCACCCTGGCGGGCTGGCTTCTGATCGGCGGCGCTACCGTCTCAGCCGCCTTCACCACGGCGGTGGCGGTGATAGTGATCGCCTGCCCATGTGCTCTGGGGCTTGCCACGCCGACCGCGCTCATGGTGGGAACGGGCCGAGGTGCTCAGCTGGGCATAGTGATCAAGGGCCCCGAGGTATTGGAGCAAACCCGCCAGGTCACCACCATCGTCTTAGACAAGACCGGCACCCTTACCGAAGCCAAGATGGCTGTATCGGCCGTGGTCCCGGCCCATGGAGTAGAGGCCGAAGAGCTGGTTCGCCTTGCGGCTGCGGCCGAGGACGCCAGCGAGCACCCGATCGCCCGGGCCATTGCCGCTTACGGGCGAAGCAGCCTCGGCACCCTGGCTGAGGTCGAGTCGTTTTCGGCCCGGCCGGGGCTGGGAATCGAGGCAGTGGTCGAGGGCCACGCCGTGGTGGTTGGCCGCCCGAGTTTGCTGGCCGACTGGGGGGTGCAGCTCGAAGCTGGACTTGAAGACGAAGTGACCCGCCTGGAGGCCGGGGGGTCCACGGTGGTGGCTGTGGCCGCCGACGGCCAGTCCAGGGGCCTGATTGCCGTGGCCGACCGGATCAAAGCGACCAGCCGTCAGGCCGTGGCCGAGTTGCGCGCCCTGGGCCTCACTCCGGTAATGATCACGGGAGACAATGAGCGCACCGCGCAGGCCGTGGCCGCAGAGGTGGGGATAGAGCGAGTCCTTGCAGGTGTGCTGCCCGACGAAAAGGCCGCCGAGATTGCCCGCCTGCAGGAGGCCGGTGAGGTTGTCGCCATGGTCGGCGACGGCCTGAATGACGCCCCGGCCCTGGCGCGGGCCGATCTTGGCCTCTCTATCGGCACCGGTACCGATGTGGCCATCGAGGCATCCGACATCACCCTGGTGGCCGGAGACCTCCGCTCGGTGGTTGACGCCATCCGCCTGTCACGCCGCACCCTCTCAACGATCAAGGGAAACCTCGCCTGGGCCTTCGGCTACAACGTCGCCGCCGTCCCTCTGGCGGTCGCTGGGGTCGTCAATCCGATTATCGCTGCGGCGACTATGGCGTTCTCCAGCGTCTTTGTGGTTACCAATTCCTTGCGCCTCCGCCGCTTCCGC
>JAJYPE010000122.1:1568-6199 GCA_021795585.1 Actinomycetes bacterium
GCTTCCGCCCTGTCGAGGAGTCCCGATGACCAATCGTGCCGGATCCGAGGGGCCCCGGCCGACAAAAGACGCGTCGGGCCAGCACCATGCTCAGCCATACGGCTATGTGGCGGCCAAAGACAAAGACGCGCTCATCAACCGGATGCGACGTATCGAGGGCCAAGCCCGGGGAATCGAGAAGATGATCACCGAGGACCGCTACTGCATCGATATCCTCACCCAGATTGCCGCGGTGTCTACCGCCCTGGAGAACGTCGCCGGCATCCTCTTGGACGACCATGTCAACCACTGCGTACGACACGCCCTCTCTTCGGGCGATGAAGATGTCGCCGCCGAGAAGACCACCGAGCTGCTCGAGGCAGTCCATCGCTTTATCCGGACACGGTGAGCCGGCTGCAGAGACCGAAGGATTTCGCTCCCCGACAAAAGCCGCACTCCGTCCCGAGAGCGGAGAGCACCCAGCAGCCATCTGGCGCCGTGCACGGAGGCGTTCGCTGACCGCCCTTCAATAGCTTGGTCATACCCTCGACGTGGCTGGCCGGCTGGCATGTCGCCCACCCTCGGTTCAACCCCGTCCGCCATGCCTCAGGCGCTTGCGAGGATGGCGATTATCGACCGCCCTTTCGGTGACCGCCGGCCAAAGGGGCTCGCTATCGCCCGTGTTCTCGAGGCCGCCAGCACATGGTCTCTCAACCAGCCATGGTGCTTGGCCGGTCGCCGTCCCGCAAGGGGCCGACCTCCTTGCCGCAATGGCTCTTGGGATCTTCTCTGCCAACTTGGCCATGAGTTCGGAATCATTTTCGCCCTCCTGCTCGGATGGGACTTCACCCTGGCCGTTTTCGTTGGCGATCCCGATCGCGATTGTTCTTGTCGCGTTGCTTATCGGTTTCGTGTTCCGCCGCTGATTGCTCGAGGAGGCCCGCTACCAGACTGGCCGGGAGTTGGCGGGCAAAATGGCTGGCCACGCTGTGACGGAAATGCATACCGGTGGGGACGGCCTCAGGCGGCGGCTGCGTTCACCGGAGGGGCTCACTTCGGTGTCCCAAATCTTGGTAATGGAATGGCCAGCAGTGCTGTGTGCGTGCTGGGTGGATTGCTGCTTGCCGGGGCGTTCGGGGACTGGGTTCCCGGCAGCTTCAGGCGTCACCCGTTCTTGGTCGTCCACTGCCGCAGCGTCTGGGTCGATCCTGACTGCCTGGTGCCAACCAATGACCGAACACTCGAACAGCACACAGAACACTCGAACAGCACACAGCACACAGCACACTCGAACAGCACACAGACCAGCGCGGCCGCCCTGTCTGTCAGGCTGACGTGAGACACCTGCCGTAACCCACCATCCCTCCAGGGCGAGACCGGACCAGATACAAAATGACCATGACCCATCCAGCCTTGAGCGATCGCGGCAATGATGGTGAGGTGCCCGACGACAACCCGGCTGCCAAGCCGGCGCGCCGGCGCTTCACCACTGCGTACAAGGTCGCGATTCTCGACGAATACGGCCAGACAACTGACCCAGGCGCCAAGGGGGCGCTTTTGCGGCGCGAGGGCCTCTACTCGAGCCACATCGTTGAGTGGCGGCGCGCCCGAGACGTCGGCGTCTTGGGAGAGAATGCCTCGATGCCCGGGCGTTCCAAGCGCAGTGGCGACAAAGCCGAGATAGAGCGGCTGAAGATCAAGAATGAGCGCCTCGAGTCCCAGCTCAAAAAGCACCGCCAGGCCCTCGAGATCCAGGGAAAAGCATCGGAGGTCTTGTCGCGGCTGCTGGCCGAGGCCGCCGAGGAGACGAGTCAGCGGCCCGAGAAGCCAAAGCCGTGAGTGAGGCCTGTTTCACTGAGATCGAGCCACTCTTGGGCACCCAGGCCGCATGCGCGGCCGTCGGGCGTTCGCGCGCCACTCACTACCGGCGTCTTCGTCCCAACCCGAGTACGTCGAGACCCCCACGCCAGGCCCCAGCGAACAAGCTCACCGAGGACGAGATGAGGGCGGTGCTCGACGTGCTGCACTCCCCGCGCTTTTGTGACAGCTCGCCCGCTCAGGTGTACTTCACCCTCCTCGACGAGGGCACCTATCTTGCCTCGGAGTCGACCTTCTACCGGCTGCTTCGCCAACACGGCGAGGTACGCGAACGGAGAGCTCAGGCCACCCATCCGCCGAAGAAGAAGCCTGAGCTTGTCGCGACTGGGCCCAATATCTGCTGGTCATGGGACATTACCAAGCTACGGGGGCCGAAGCGCGGTGAGTACTACGACTGCTACGTCGTCTTGGATATCTTCAGCCGCTACATCGTCGCCTGGTGCGTCGCGCCGACCGAGTCCGGCGAGCTGGCAAAGGCGCTGATCGCTGATGCCGTTCGCCGCCACCGCATCCCACCCGGACAGCTCACGATCCACGCCGATCGCGGCTCGTCGATGACTTCCAACCCCGTGGTCGAGCTCTACACCTTCCTCGGGATCAAGCGCAGCCACAGCCGGCCCCACGTGAGCAACGACAACCCCTACTCCGAGGCAGGATTCAAGACTATGAAGTACTGTCCCGCGTTCCCTGGCCGCTTCGGCTCGATCGAGGACGCACGCGCCTTCTGCTCGCGCTTCTTCACCGCCTACAACCACGAGCATCGCCACTCAGGGATTGCCCACCACACTCCGGCGTCGGTCCACTTCGGCACTGCCACCGAGGTGCGCTCCCAGCGGGCCGAGACCCTTCGCGTCGCCTACGAAGCCAATCAGGCCAGATTCCGCCACCGACCTCCCGAACCTCCGAAGCTGCCAACGATCGCCTGGATCAACGAACCGAACACCGAGGAGGAGCAACCCGCTCAGAAGGCGTCATAAGGCGTGTCTCATTGGGCTTGACGGGTTCCGCTCCGGCTGCGCCGCAGGAAACTGTTGGACCGATTGTGCGTCTTGTTCGGACCGGTACACCAGCTTGTAATGGACGTCGTCGGTGCGTTCCGTACCTGTACGTTCGGCATGCATGCATGCCTGGATAGCTGCATGATGTCGGCTGGACCACTCAGGGGAGGTGTGCCGGATCGTCGTGGCCTCTATTGGAGCGGCACTCCCACCCCGCTGGGCCCGACAGTCGCGCCGTCGGATCGCCTTGCCAGTGCGGTCGCAGGCGTGCTCGGCACCGGTCCGGCCGACATCACTCGCCCGGAGCGGAGCGAGTCCGTCCGCCGTGATCTGGCAGTGATCGGCTGTGTTGCTGGCCCACTTTGCATAACTGGACGAGTTCGGTCCGACGCCCGACGCCTCAGTCGACCGGATTGGGACAAGCACCACCGCTATCGAGAAGGAGCGTTGGGTCAGCCAGGTTCTCCGCTCGCTCAGCCGCGACTTCGGCGGCAAACTGACTTTCAAGGGCGGCGGCAGCCTTTACAACGGCTACCTGTTGATGGAGCGCTTCTCCGAACAGCCGGAGGCTAGGACGCCAATTTGAAGCAGATACCGGCCGATCAGGATCTCCCTCGTGCGCACTGCGCTCGTGGCGTCAACAGCCGAAGGCGGCGGAGTTGTCAAAAAGAACCCTTGTTTTGAATGATCGTTTGCTATGGCTGGCAACTGTCGTTAGTCGATATCGGGAACTCGACCTTCGACTCTGCGACCCTCGCCAGTCATCCCTTGGCTACTGTTGGTGGCCGTGATGAGGGCAGACGCATTGGAGGCTGGCTGCTTGGTCCAGGTTCGGGGCCAGCGGTGGCTTGTGTCCGAGGTGAAGAAATCCCAGCTAGCCGTCGATGAATTAGCCCCCGCCGTTCTACCAGGCCGGACACTAGTGACACTTACATCGGTGTCGGACGATGACCTTGGCGAGGAACTATCTGTGATATGGGAGGTAGAGCCGGGTCGGGCCATCGTGCCCTCGACTTCCCTGCCCGATCTTCCCGACCCGCACAGATGGGACGACCCCGAAGTCCTCGGCGCCCTCGTCGACGCGGTACGTTGGGGGACGGTCGCATCCGCCGATGTTTCGACCCTGCAGGCCCCGTTCCGGGCCGGCATCCAGATCAAGGATTTCCAGCTCGAACCGGTGGCACGTGCCTTGCGTATGCCACGAGTGGCACTTCTGCTCGCTGATGAAGTCGGCCTTGGCAAGACCATCGAGGCAGGTCTGGTCATCGAGGAGTTGCTTTTGCGCCATCGCGCTCGCCGAGTGATCGTGGTCTGTCCTGCTTCCCTTACCACCAAGTGGCGGGACGAAATGCGGGACAAGTTCGGATTGAGCTTCACGGTGCTGGACGCATCTGCGCTCAAGGAACTCCGTCGGAGCCATGGCCTGCAGGCGAACCCGTTTACCGTTTACCCGCGAGTGATCGTGAGCCTGCCATGGCTGCGCACGCCGCGCGTGCAGCGCCTCCTTGACGAAGTTATCGACGCAACGACGCTGCACCAGGGTTTCTTCGACCTGCTGGTGGTCGACGAGGCGCACCACTGCGCTCCACCCGCGCCCACCAAAGGACGGCGCGGGTATGCGGTAGATAGCCAGCAAACGCGGGCGGTACGGCGTCTGTCCGAGCACAGTCAGCACCGCCTTCTGCTATCGGCCACCCCACACAACGGGTACCGAGAGTCGTGGGAGGCCATTCTTGAAATCGTGGACCCCGGGCGGTTTGCACGCGGCGTCGAGCC
>JAJYPE010000123.1 GCA_021795585.1 Actinomycetes bacterium
CTATGTGGGTCGCATTCCGCGCGAACTCCTGGGCGGCGTGGTCTTCCCCCAGGTGCGAAACGAGCCGTACCCACTCACCATCGCCCCCTATGGGACCTTCTGGTTCGACATCTCCTCCTCCGGGCGGGGCACCACCTCCACCGTGCAGCCGACGGACGGGGTCGAAAACTTTGCCTACGGAGGCGCATAATCCGTGGCTGACGCCCGGGAACTCGGGGCCGCCATAGGCGAGCTCTTTCTCGTGGAGGGCGTTGAGCGGCGCTGGCTTCCAGTGGGGGCGAGTCTGGAGAACGCCAGGGTCTTTTCGGTTCTTGGTGGGCCTGAGCATGGCGTCGCCTTGGCCGAGCTGAACTTCGCACAAGGTTGCTTCCGGGCCGCCTTTTCATTCGACCTTGCCGGAGGTGAGTCACTCTCGGTGCGTGAGGTTTTCGAGCCCGGCTTCCAGCAGGGGCTCATCGATCTCCTGCGCAGCCTCAGCTTCTCCGGGCCTCGCTCGGACGAGGTGTCCGCCGCGCTCGGTCAGGGGCGTGCCGAGCCGGTCCTGCTCGACCAGTCCAACTCGGCTTTCTTGATCGGCGAGGGTGGCTTCGGGAAGTTCTACCGGCGCTGCGGAGACATCTCCCGTGAGGCCGAGTTCTACCGGCACCTAGCGGGATCGGGAGTGGCGGCGGCCTTTTGGGGTGCCTTTTCCTACCCGGACGGGTCCGTTGCGGCGCTGGTGACCGAGCTCCTGGAGAATCCGCGATCGGCCTGGGATCTGGCCGGTTTGATGCTGGATGGCGGCGACCTGCAAGGGGCCGCCAAGCTGGCGCAGAAGTGCGGTGAGGCGCTGGGTCAGCTTCACGACGGTCTCGAGCAGTCGTGGCCGGACTCCGCTTCGATCGAGCCTGCCGACCTTGTCGCCTGGCTGAATGCCCGCCTGGCCGGGTACGCGGCCGTGCTGGGGGGCGACGACCTCTCCACCTCGGCGGGCCGTGCGCTCAGGGATCTGGCGGCGGAGCTGGAGGGACCGTTCCGGTGCCAGCACATCCACGGCGACTTCCATCTGGGCCAATTGGTGCGCTCCGGCGAGACCCTCCTGGTGATCGATTTCGAGGGCGAGCCGGAGGCGGCGGCGGGCCCTATGGAGCTACCCGAGCGTGACCTGGCGGGCCTGTTGCGATCCATCGGATACCTGGCGCCCGCAGACGAGGACGAGGGGCTGCGGCAGTTACTGCGCTCGTCGGCGCTGGAGGGGTATGTGAGCTCGCGGACCGGGAGCCGGACCTTCGAGGTTCCGGAGCGCCTGGCGCTGCTCGCCTTCTTCGAGGCGGAGAAGGCCCTTTATGAGCTCGCTTATGAGACGCGCTATCGGCCCGCGATGACCGAGGGGCCTTCGGCGGCGCTCAAACGGCTGGCCTGGAGGCTGGATGGCCTGGCCCGTGGGGCGAGCCTGGCGCCGGGCTCCTTGACCGCTCTCGCACAGCGTGAATATGCTCGCTAGGGTTCACTGCCGCCCGGCGGGGGCTTGGGAGGGAGATTGACGATGGCAAGCGAGGTGCGCTTCGTCTCCGAGTTCGACCTCTACCTGCTTGGCACCGGCAGGCACCGTCGACCATGGGAGGCGCTTGGCGCCCATTGGGGCCACGACGGCGGTACCAACGGCACCCATTTCGCCACCTGGGCGCCTAGCGCCAGAGCGGTGACCGTGATCGGGGATATGAACGGCTGGGTCCCGGAATCGGCCTACCACCTCAAACCCCTTGGTGAATCGGGGGTTTGGGAGGGCTTCATTCCCGGGGCCGGTCCAGGCCAGCGATACAAGTTCCGCATCGTCAGCCCGGACGGGGCCGTGCACGAAAAGGCCGATCCCTATGCCACTCAGAGCGCCGAGCCCCCTTCGGCCGGATCGATCATCTCGGCCCCGTCCACGCATGTCTTCGGGGATTCCGCATGGATGGACGCCAGGGGCGGTTGGCTAGGCGACATGCCCGTCTCCATTTACGAGGTGCATCTTGGGTCCCTGCGCCGGGATCCCTGGCACCCGGATGAGCCGCTCACCTATTCCGGGCTCGCCGAGTTCCTGGTCCAATACGTGGGAGAACTTGGCTTCACCCACGTCGAACTTATGCCCATTACCGAGCATCCTTTCTACGGCTCATGGGGCTATCAGACGACCTCGTACTACGCGCCCACCATGCGTTATGGGCCTCCCGACGAGCTGCGCGCCTTCGTCGACCGCCTGCACCAGGCGGGCATCGGGGTGATTTGCGACTGGGCGCCCGCGCACTTTCCCCGCGACCCCTTCGCGCTGGCCAATTTCGACGGCTCGGCCCTTTACGAGAAGTCCGATCCGCGCATGGCCAGCCATTCGGACTGGGGGACGCTGGTCTTCGACTACGCCAGGCCCCAGGTGCGCAACTTTCTGGTCGGCTCCGCGCTCTATTTGATCGAGCAGTTCCACTTCGATGCGCTGAGGGTGGATGCGGTGGCGTCCATGCTCTATCTCGACTACTCCCGGCCCGAATGGGTGCCCAACGCTTACGGCGGCCGGGAGGACCTGGACGCCATCACCTTCCTGAAGGAGATGAACGAGGCGGTCCACCAGCTTGGGGCCACCACCATCGCCGAGGAGTCGACCGCCTTCCCCAAGGTCGCCCGCCCTACCTACGAGGGAGGGCTCGGGTTCGGCTTCAAGTGGAACATGGGCTGGATGCATGACACCCTCGACTACCTCTCCCGTGACTCGGCTTACCGCAGCTGGCATCACGACGAGATCACCTTCGGCCTGCATTACGCCTTCAGCGAGAACTTCGTGCTGCCGCTGTCCCATGACGAGTGCGTGCACGGCAAGGGGTCCATCTACACCAAGATGGCCGGAGACGACTGGGCCAAGCTCGCCACCGTCCGAGCTCTCTATGCCTGGATGTGGGCCCATCCCGGCAAGAAGCTCCTCTTCATGGGGGACGAGTTCGCCCAGCAGGCCGAATGGAGCCATGATCGCTCCCTGGACTGGCACCTGCTCGAGGAGGGCTCCCACGATGGGGTTCGCCGGCTGGTCTCAGACCTGAACCGTCTTTACCGCTCCTACCCGGAGCTGCACGCCTCCGATCTCGATCCGCGCGGGTTCGGCTGGATACGAGCGACCGACAGGGATCGGAACCTCTTCGTTACGCTGCGCCGCGCGCCCGGCGAGGGTTCGGGCATGGTTGTCTGCGTGGCCAACTTCTCCGGTTCAGAGTGGCGGGACATTCCCATCGGCGTGCCCAAGGCGGGCAGCTGGACGGAGATTCTCAACACCGACGCGCGCCACTATGGCGGAAGCGGTGTCGGCAATCTGGGTTCGAAAGTGTCGGAACCCCAGGAATGCGACGGCTATCCCGACCGCCTGGTGATCTCGATCGCAGCGGACTCGGTTATCTGGTTTTACGCCGAGGGCTAGAAAATCATCATCGGAAGCCTTTGCCGACGCGCGCGAAATGCTAGCTTCATGGCATGGCCGTAGTTAAGGAATTCAAGGACTTCATTCTTCGAGGCAACGTTGTCGACCTCGCGGTCGGCATCATGATCGGCGCAGCCTTCAACGGAGTGGTCCAGGCTTTCGTAAAGGACCTGATAACGCCTTTGATCGGAATCGTCGGCAGTTTCAACTTTGCCGGCCTCCATTTCACTGTCAACAAGAGCGTCTTCCTCGTGGGCGACTTCCTCAACATTGTCGTGAGTTTTGTCATACTTGCCATTGTGATCTTCTTCTTCATCGTAAAGCCGGTGAACCACATGATGCTGCGGCGCAAGCAGCCGGATGCCGCTCCCACCACCAAGCCCTGCCCGTTCTGCGCGACCGATATCCCGCTTGCGGCCACTCGCTGCCCCGCCTGCACCTCGGAGCTGGCCCCAGCGGTTTGAGCCACTAACGGCTCACCTCGAGTGCCTGCGAGTGTGGTGGGAATCAGGTGGCGCGCTTGACTCCCACGAGCATGACCCTGCGCCTGCTCCCTGAGTAATTGCCGGCGGCTAGCCGTGTTGTTGAGAAGCGTCGACACAGCGTTGGGCGCGCCTGGGCCGAATGAATGGCGAGGTGTGGTCCCCTCGCAGCAGCCCTGTTTTTCCTCTCCGCCGCGACGCGAAGGCAGGCGCGTGGAGCCGAGATGCCGCATTGCACTTGCGCAGCGGACGTCGCGCGGGGATTGACGTGTAAGTGCAGGTCGCTGCTTTCCGGGGCTGTGCACCGACGCCAGGGCAGTGGCGCAGCGACCTAGCCTTTGGGGGGATCAAGGTGCGGGAGGAGAAGTGGCCCACGATCTTTCGGATGACCCTGCGGCTCTCGAGCTTGCCGCCGCCGTGGCGGGAAGTGCAATCGGCGAGTATGAAGCAATGGACGGGGCTCACATCGAGCTGCTCAACGTCTCGGAGAATGCCACATACCTGGTCAGACCGAAGGGGACTGCGCCCAAGGTCATGCGCGTCCATCGCCAGGATTATCACACCGAGGTGGAGATAGCCTCTGAGCTGGCCTGGGCCACCGCGCTCTCCGCCCAGGAGGGTGTGCACACCCCGTCCGCCCTGCCCAACCGGCACGGCCGCTGTGTGACCAACGTGGTCGACGGGGCCGGACACCTGCGGCACTGCGTGCTTTTCGATTTTATAGATGGAGTCGAGGCGGACCCAGAGGATGCCACGGAAGGCTTTGTCCTGCTGGGCGAGCTGACTGCAAGAATGCACCGGCATGCGCGTGAATGGAGGCGGCCTTCCTGGTTCCGCCGCTTCAGGTGGGATTTCGATGCCGCCTTCGGCCGTGAGGTGCGTTGGGGCAGTTGGCGGAACGGGATCGGCGTGGGTGTCGAGGAGGTCGGGGTGCTGTCTCGCTTGGAGGAGCGCCTGGCCGACCGCCTGCACGCCTTCGGCATGGGCCCCGAGCGCTTCGGCCTTGTGCACGCCGATATGCGCCTAGCCAACCTGCTATGGAAGTCCCCCGGCCAGGTGGCTGTAATCGACTTCGACGACTGCGGTTTCTCCTGGTTCCTCTATGATCTCGGCACCTCTCTTTCATTTATCGAGGACCACCCCCAGGTTCCCGCCTTGGTAGACGCCTGGCTGCGTGGCTATCGCAGTGTTGCGCACCTCCCGCAAGATGACGAGGCGGAGATCTGGACCTTCATCCTCTTCCGGCGCCTCCTGCTCCTAGCCTGGATCGGCTCGCACCAGGCCGCCGATATTGCCCGCGAGCTCGGGCCGGTGTACGCCAAGGGCACTTGCGATCTGGCGGAGCGCTATCTCACCGACAACGGCGCCCGGTCGCGCCCTTGGCCAAGAGCGAAGCCGGAACGTTTGCCTGACTGGTGGGCTGGTCTTTAAGTGTTGCCGGCGTCGTCGTTGCATTTGCGGTACTTGACACCCGCGTCACCATGGCCCGCATCAGCGCTGCCAACAAAGAGGCCGTCCTCAGAGCTTTCGTGATCGCGGGACCGGATCGGGACGTGCCCATTTTGGCGTGCCGGTTGGACTTGTTCCGCTGGGGCTCACGCTGCTCCTGGTGCGTTTCGTTGGCAGATTGCGGGGGCCGGTCCGTAGTAGATTCGACCAAATGGGCATTACACCCGACACCAAGGATTGGACGTGGGTGCTTGAGCGTCCCTGCCCGCAGTGTGGATTCGACCTCAGGCGCTTTCCACGCTCGACGTACGCTTCGGCAATCCGGGAGAACGCTGCGCGTTGGCCCTCGCTTCTGGCCGAAGAGGGAGTCGGGCACCGGCTCCGGCCCGACAGGTGGTCGACTCTGGAGTACGCCTGCCACGTCCGCGACGTCTTCCGGGTCTTTGTCGGGCGCCTTGACATGACACGCAGGATCGATGCACCCACTTTTGACAATTGGGATCAGGACGCCACCGCGGTTGCTGAACGCTACGGCGACCAGAATCCTGCGGAAGTGGCCGGGGAACTGGTCCATGCCGCCGAAGAACTTGCGCGGGAATTCGACTCCGTAAACCAGGAGGAGTGGAGCCGAGCCGGGTATCGGTCCAATGGCAGCCATTTCACCTTGGAGTCGCTGGGCGGTTATCTCATACACGACCCAATACACCATCTCTACGACGTGGCCGGGATCAAATCCGGATGACGTTGCTCGCGGGGTTGCCGTTGGGGCAACCGGGTAAGCCGGTATGA
>JAJYPE010000124.1 GCA_021795585.1 Actinomycetes bacterium
GCGGAAATCGAGCACCACCGATCGCTTGTTGCGGTTCGCACCCAGGTAGTAGGTGGAAACGCCGTTCCGCACCGGAGGCCTCCAGTCTCGCGTATCGTCGCCGCCGGGGCTCTCGACCTTGATAACGTCGGCGCCCATGTCCCCGAGAAGCATCGTGCAGTAGGGGCCTGCCAGAACCCGGCTGAAGTCGGCCACCAGGATTCCGTCCAAAGGACCGCGCCCAGTTCCTGCGTCGCCCGACATCAAGCCACCTTTCCCCGGTTCTTCGATGTGCCGTGGCCGCAGGGGTAAAGGGCCACGGGCAAGTTGAAGGTTAGTCGATCGACCGCAAGCGGCCCAGGCCAAGCCAGTTTCGCGCTTTACCCCCTGGCGCAGGCGAATTCGATGTGTGTAATTTGGATGACACGAGGGTGTTGTGGAAGGGTCGCGACGTTGGAGCTTGATATCGGCGATGTGGGCGAGTACTTGCGTACGCGTGCCCGCCTGGCCCCTTCGACGCTTGTCACCTATCGCTCGGACCTCGCTGCCTTCATAGAGTTCCTGCGGTCCACGGGTCTTGACGAACTTGATGCCGCAGTCCTGAAGCGCTACTTCGCAACTCTGCGGCGCGACGGACTCTCACAGCGGACTCTGCTGCGCAAGGCGAGCGTCGTGCGCGGGTTCGTATCGTACATTTCCAGCTCCGAAGGGGCGCCGGCCGCACCGCGAATCAAGGTGGGGAAGGCCCCGCAGGGACTTCCCAAGCCCGTGCCGGAACGTGTCGTGGCCCGCCTGCTCGATGGGCTCGGCGGCCAGGCCGAGGCGACGCACGACCCCTATGTGCTGCGAGACTTGGCCATGCTCGAGCTTCTTTACGGCTCCGGCCTGCGCGTTTCCGAACTCTGCGGTCTTGCCAGGGCTGACGTCGATCTGAAGAGGGGCTTCGTCCGGGTGCTTGGCAAAGGGGCCAAGGAGCGCTTCGTGCCCATTTCGGGACCGGCGGAAAACGCTCTTCGGCACTATCTGGCCGAAGGGCTGGGCGGAACCGGCAGGCTCTTTCTCAATCGCCGTGCGAACCCGATTACGCCCAGGGACGTCCGCCGTGCCCTGCAACGGCGCGCCCCGTTCGCCATCTCGCCCCACCAACTACGTCACTCCTTCGCCACGGATCTGCTGACCCACGGAGCCGACCTGCGTTCTGTCCAGGAGCTTCTCGGGCACGCCAGCGTCGCGACCACGCAAATCTATACAAAAGTGTCCCTCGAGTTGCTGAAAGACGTGCACAAGCAGACTCATCCTCACGGGGCCGAGGGTTAGGATGCTTTTCTGTGGATTCTGAGGCTGTCGACCAGGTCTCTCTTTGGTGGGACGCTTACAAGATGAGCCACGATCCCGAGCTGCGTGACCAGCTGATCGTGCACTACTCGCCCCTGGTCAAGTATGTGGCCAGCCGGGTGGCGAGTGGCCTGCCCGGCAACGTGGATGCGCGAGACCTCGCCTCCTATGGAATTTTCGGCCTCATCGACGCCATCGAGAAGTTCGAACCGACCAGGGCGAACAAGTTCGAGACGTACGCCATTGCGCGCATCCGGGGCGCCATCATCGATGAACTGAGGGCGATCGACTGGGTGCCGCGCTCGGTGCGCGCCAAGGCCCGCATGGTCGAGAAGGCCATCGTCAAGCTTGAGGCGAAGCTGCTGCGCAGCCCCACCGACGAGGAGATCGCAGCCGAGCTGAACCTGTCGGCCAAGGATCTTGGCAACATCCTCACCGAGACGAGGCGTCTTGGAGTTGCGGCCCTCGACGAGATCATGTCCGGAGCCGATCGCTCCGAAGCCCCCACCTTGGGCGACACCATCGCCGACAAGGGAACCGGTCCCGTGATGACCTTCGAGAACGAGGAAACCAAGCAACTCCTGGCGCTGGCCATGAACCGGCTAGGCGATCGCGAGAAGATGGTCCTCGCCCTTTACTACTACGAGGGCTTCACTCTCGCTGAAATCGGGCAGGTTCTGGGAGTCACCGAATCCCGGGTCTGCCAGATCCACACGAAGGCGGTCATGCAGCTGCGTTTGCGCCTGAAGGATCTCGACCAGGCCTGAACCTGGACGCCGCCGCCTCGGCCGCCGGGGAGGTGGCGCGTCGGTAAGCTTGTCTCCGACCATTTCACGTCCAGAAGCGCCCCAACGGTCGCACTTTCGTGCGCGAGCTTCGGGACAGACTAACCGTGGGAGGAAAAATGAGTCAGGGCCCTGTAGTCACTATGCGCCAGCTGCTCGAAGCGGGCGTGCATTTCGGCCATCAGACGCGCCGCTGGAACCCGAAGATGAAGCGATTCATCTACGGCGAGCAGAACGGCATCTACGTCATCGACCTGCACCAGACACTGCGCAGAGTCGAGACCGCCTACCTCTTCACCCGTGACCTCGCATCGCGCGGCGGCAACGTCCTGTTCGTTGGAACCAAGAAGCAGACCAAGGATGCCATTGCCCGCTATGCCGAGCTATGTGGCATGCCATACGTCAACGAGCGCTGGCTTGGCGGAATGCTCACCAACTTCACCACCATCTCCGGGCGCGTCAAGAAGATGCAGGAGTACGAGCGCATGCAGGCGGCCGGCGACTTCGAGGCGATGCCGAAGAAGGAGGCCCTCATCCTCTCCCGCGAGCTGGAGAAGCTCCAGCGCAACCTAGGTGGCCTGCGCTCCCTGGACCGCCTTCCAGATGCCATCTTCGTGATCGACACCAAGAAGGAGGCGATTGCGGTCACCGAGGCCAACAAGCTCGGCATCCCGGTTGTGGCCGTGGTCGATACGAACTGCGATCCGGACGTCATCCAATACGTGATTCCCGGCAACGATGATGCCATCCGCTCCGGTGACCTCATGAGCAGGATCATCGCCGAGGCGGTGGTAGAGGGTCGGCGCAACCTCCCCGAGGTTGCCCAGATGGCTCCCCAGCAGGTTGACCCGGAGGAAGAGGCCCGGCGGCTTGCCGCACAGGCCGAGGCGCGCAGGCGCGCGGCCGAGGAGGCGCGTGAGCGCGAGGCGCGCATCGCCGCCCGTTCGCGCAATGCGGGGAGTGGCGAAGGCGGCGACGCCGGGGAAGCCACCGACGGCGCGGCCGACTAGGCACGGTTCTCCGGGGGCCGGACTCAGCCCAGGACATCGAGGATTCCGCTCGGGTCTCGCATCGGCGGGCCGGGCGGAGCTTGCCGGAAGAGATCTTGGCCGTAGGGCCGAAGAATAGAACGAAAAGAGAGGTTCTCATGGCAGTATCAGCCAAGGATGTGGCCGCGCTGCGCAAGGCGACAGGCGCCGGCATGATGGATGTCAAGCGCGCCTTGGAGGACGCCGGCGGTGACATGGAGCGCGCCGCGCAGGTCCTGCGCGAAAAGGGCAAAGCCGGAGCGGCCAAGCGGGATGACCGCGAGAACACCCAGGGCGCTGTGACCCTGATCATCGAAGACGGACGTATCGGCACCATTGTCGAACTCAAGTGCGAGACCGACTTCGTGGCCAAGTCGGCCGACTTCGTCGCCACCTTGGACCGCATCGCGACCGCCGTGATCGAGAAGGGTGTCGAAGCGGCCGGCACCTTCCAGGAGCAGCTCGACGAGTTGCGCGCCACGCTCAAGGAGAAGATCGAGGTCGGCCAGGTAGTTCGCTACGAGGCTGCCGAAGGGGCCATCGTCGATGGCTATCTCCATACCCAGTCCGACCGTGGCGTGAACGCCGTTCTGATCGAGGTGGCGGGGGGCGACCGCGAACTTGCCCACAATGTCGCGGTGCACATCGGCTTCGCCAAGCCGCGCTACGTCTCGCGGGACGAGGTGCCGGCCGAGCAGGTGGCCAACGAGCGGGAAACTCTGGAAACCATTTCGCGCAACGAGGGCAAGCCCGAGGCTCAGATCCCCAAGATCGTTGAAGGGCGCCTGCGCGCCTTCTACGAGCAGCTCTGCCTGTTGGACCAGGCCTATGTGCGTGACGAGAAGGTCACTATCGAGAAACTTCTGGGTACCGCCAAGGTGACCAGGTTCTCCCAGGTACTGATCGGCGCTTAGGCATGACGGACAGGTCCCAGGCGGGCGCCCCACGCTGGAAGAGGGCCGTTCTCAAGCTCTCCGGAGAGGCGCTTGCCAGCACCTCTTCGGAAGAAGTGATCGACGCGGCGGTGCTGGACCAGATCGCCACCGAAGTGGTCGAGGTTGCCGGTGGGCTGGGCGTCGAGCTGGCCATCGTCGTAGGCGGTGGAAACATCTGGAGGGGTGGCGTCGGAGCGGGCGCAAAGCTCGAACGCGCCACCTCCGACCATATGGGCATGCTTGGCACCACCATTAACGCATTGGCGCTGCAGAATGCTATCGAGAAGAAGGGCCAGCCCACACGGGTTCAGAGCGCAATCCAGATGGCCGAGCTCGCCGAACCCTACATTCGCCGCCGGGCGATCCGCCACCTGGAGAAAGGGCGCGTGGTCATCTTTGCCGCCGGCACCGGATCTCCGTATTTCACCACCGATACGGCGGCGGCCCTCCGGGCGGCCGAGATTGATGCCGAGGTGGTGCTGAAAGGCACGCACTCCGGCGTCGACGGAATCTACAGTGCCGATCCCAAGCTCGACCCCGCCGCTGTCAAGTACGACGCGATCAGCTTCATGGAGGTGGTTGCGCGGGACCTGCGGGTAATGGACCTGACCGCGGTCACCTTCTGCAAGGACAACGACCTGCCGGTCTTGGTCTTCGACATAATGACCCCCGGGAACATACTTCGGGCCCTCCGAGGGGAGTTCTTGGGTACGCTTGTTTCGTGATGGACGAAAACTTGGTTGGGTCGGCGCTTGCTGAAGCACGTGAAAAGATGCGCAAGATGGTGCTGCACACGCAGTCCGAGTTCGCAGGCTTCAGGACCGGGAGGGCCTCGTCCGGACTTGTGGAGCGCCTCACCGTCGACTATTACGGCACAGAAGTGCCGCTCATGCAGCTGGCCGGCTTCTCCATTCCCGAGGCCAGGGTTCTCGTAATCACGCCATACGACAAGGGTGCGCTCGGAGCCATCGAGCGCGCAATACAGGCGTCGGATCTGGGCATCAACCCCTCAAACGACGGCTCGATGATCCGGCTGAATTTTCCTCCCCTCACCGAGGAGAGGCGCAAGGAGCTCGTCAAGCAGGTTCGCGCCCGTGCGGAGGAAGGGCGGGTCGGCATACGCAACATTCGCCGCTCTGCCAGGCATGATGTCGAGCAGGCCGAGAAGCGCCACGAAATCAACCAAGGTCAGCTCGACAGGGCGGAGAAAGAGCTGGAGAAGCTCACGGCGGACTCGATTGCGGAGATTGACCGCATGCTCGAGGCCAAAGAGAAGGAGCTGATGGAGGTCTAGCTCGTTCGCGAGCAAGAGCTCTGCTTGCCAGGGAGGATGTTTTGGCCCAAGAGTACCCCGACAAGCGCGTGAGGGAGGAGATGGACGACTCCGAGCCGGACTCGAAGTCCACCCCATACGGCGTAAGCCGCCGGTACTGGGGCGATACCCCGCCCAAGGCCGCCCCGCTCCCGCATTGGACTGATCCCCCGACGGGGGAGATACCCAAGATCTATGGCCTCGCCGAGACCGATCGGCGGGCGCCGCATGCCCTTGCGCGCAACGAAGCCGACGAGGGAGCTGTCAGCTTCCAGCGAGAGCGCCGGAGGCTCGAGTACGACGACAAGTTGGGCACCTTCGATGAGAACGAGGACCAAGCCGAGGGCCGCCACTTCGCAGCCGAGGACGCACCTGAGCCCCTCGAGGATTACCGCCCCAGAACCGAGGAGATCGCGGTTCCGGCTGAGTCCGGCGCCGGCGTGCGGGTTATCTCCTCGCGGCCGTCCCCTCAATCCATGCGCCGGATGGCGAGCCGTCGGACAGTCCGCGCTCCGGCCGAGTCCTCTGAGCCGAGTGCCCGGGCCCGGCAGGACGTGAACCTCGACCTTCCCGAGCGGCGCCGGCCCAGCTTCAAGCGCAAGCCGCCGGCCAACGCCCAAGGGCCGGAGGACGACCGTTCCGAGCCCGCCACCAGGCGGCCCACCAAGCCCCGACGCGAGGGTGGGCGCTCCGGCGGATCTTTCGCTACG
>JAJYPE010000125.1 GCA_021795585.1 Actinomycetes bacterium
GGCAAGCGCATAGACGACGCGCGCGGTCGAGGCAAGGTAAACGTTGCCCGTGCCCGCCGGTGAAAGCACCGCGTCAGCGTAGAGCAGCGTCGCCAGCCATCCCAGACCAAGCGCACTCGCCACCTGGGCGAACGGCCCGCTGAAGTTAAGCGCGGCCCAGCCCTTGGAAAGATCCGCGACCGGCACACCGATGATGAAGACGACCTGCAGGAGGGCGTACAGCACGATCGCGATGGCGATAGCGGTGATGATGGCACGCGGCGCATCCCTCTGAGGGTTACGCGCCTCGCCCGCCAAATCGACCGCCTGGCGGAAACCCAGGAATGCGAAGACGACGCCCGAGAGCGCCACTGCCTTCAAGATCCCGGTGACACCGAAGGGTGCGAACCCGCCTGGGATCGACGCCGAGGTTGCATGGTAGCTGAGGTTGCTCCAGTGCGGCGCAACGAACAGGAACACAAGCACCGTAAGGGTGGGCATGATGAACTTGATCGAGGTCACCACGGTGTTGGTCTTGGCAAAAGCCTTGACCCCGTAGTAGTTGATCAAGAAGAAGATCACCAACAATACGGCCTCTGCAGCGAAGCGTGCGAGGGTGCTGCTGGCAAAGCTCGGGATGTAGTGCTCCGCATACTGCACCACGGCCTCGGCTTCAATTGCGGGCACCGTGGCGTAGGCAATAAATGCCGCCCAGCCCATCATGAAACCCGTCAAAGAGCCATGGGTGAAGTGCGGGTACCGGGCAATGCCGCCGGCCTCCGGAAGCATTCCGGAGAGTTCGGCATAGACCAGGCCAATCAGTGCCACTGCCGCGCCACCAATGAGCCAGGAGACGATAGCCGCCGGCCCGGCGTCGTTGGCAGCGTAAAGCACGCCGAAGAGCCAGCCCGAACCGATAATCGCGCCCAGACCCGCCATTGTCAGGTCAAGACGCGACATCTCTTTCTTCAGGCCCACTGGGCTCCCCACTTCTGATTTCATAGTTGATTCCTTTCAGGCGGTCTCCCCCGGACCACCGAGCCAGAAATTATCACTCTGAAACTCACTTATGCGTGCGCGAAGTCATGCGGAAGGCCACTTTCGACCGATATTAACATTTAAATGCAAAAACCCGGGCCTGAAGCCCGGGTTTCGTTGGCCGAAAGGAGCCCTAGCGACGGATCCCGAGACGCGCGATCAAGGTGCGGTAACGCTCGACGTCCTGATCCCGAAGGTAGTCAAGGAGACGGCGCCGCTGGCCGATCAGCATCATCAATCCGCGGCGAGTGTGGTGGTCGCCCTTGTGCGTGCGCAAGTGCTCGGTCAGGTTGGAGATGCGGGCGCTGAGCAGCGCAACCTGAACCTCGGGCGTGCCAGTGTCGCTCTCGTTCTGCCCATACTCTGCGATTATCGCCTTCTTGTCAATCATTTCCAACCTTAAGCGTCGCGTCCTGGAGGCGCACTTGCCGATACGGAGAGAACATCTTAGAGCCTGCCCAGGATTCTGCTACCGCCATTGCTCTCTCACCATGGCCACGTCGTGCTCTATCTGCTCCAACAAATCGGCACTGGTGGTGAAGGCTTCCTGGACACGCAGGAAACGCTGGAAGCCGACGGAGATCTCCCGCCCATAGAGATCGCCGGCGAAGTCGAGAACGAAGGCCTCTATCAGCCTGTCCCCTCCCTGCGGGTAGTAAGTAGGCCTCGTGCCCACCGAAATCGCCGCTGCCGCCTTGGTGAGGCCGAATCGGACCCACCCCGCATAGACGCCGTCTGCAGGCAAAAGCCTGGCCGGCGAATAGGCGACGTTGGCGGTAGGGAAGCCGAGCTCCCCTCCCCCTCTGCCATCTCCCGAGTTGACGAGTCCGGTGATAAAGAAGTCCCGGCCCAGGAGCTCGTTACCCAGCTCCACCTCTCCCTTGGCGACCAGGCTTCGGATCAGCGTCGAGGAGATGACGATCTCGACCCCGTCGTCATCATGGCCCAGCGCCTTGCGCACCCGTGCCGCCTGCCTTCCGTCCGTCATGACGAACGGGTCGGCCTCGACCACGAATCCCAGGCCGGCCCCCAGGGACCTCAGGAGATCGACGTCGCCGCCCCGCCGGTGCCCGAAGCGGAAGTCCGGCCCCACTACCACGGCCTTGGCGCCGAGTTCCTCGACGAGCGTCGAGCGGACGAAGTCCTCCGCGGACTCATTGGCACGCGCTTGGTCGAACTCGACCAGGTAGCAGAAATCGACACCCACCTCCTCGAATAATGCGAGGCGCTCCTCGAAGGAGTTGATCAGCTTGGGCGCGCTCTCCGGTCTCACCACCGAGGCGGGGTGCGGATGGAAGGTGACCGCAACGGATGGAATTCCCATCGACGCCGCGAACTCGATGGCGCGGCTGAGAAGATGCCGATGGCCCCTGTGGACTCCGTCGAAGGTTCCGATGGTTATCGCCGAGGCGGATAGCGGCAGCTGCCTTGCCGGCGTGATTACCTTCATCTGCCCTCGAATTCCCTGTTCCGGTCTATGCGTTCAACCACTAGATCCTAATGGGGCTCGATAGCCCTAGCTTGGTGGAGGGAGGGAGCTCAGCCGGCCAGCACCATCTCGGCCACAAGGCTGCCCGAACGCATTCGGTAGATTCCTACCGGCTCTTGGCTGCCAAGGTCCGCCCGCTCCCTCGGCGCACCAGCGAACAGGACCGCCAGGTGCCCCTCGCGCGCCGCCTCCAGGCCCGCGGCGGTTCCGGGAACCGGGTGGCCGTGGCGCGCCGCCTCCAAGGCCACCCCATCGATGAAGCCGATGGCGAACCCCTCGAGCACTCCCCACATGGGAAGGAGGCTCGAAGCGGAGAACTCCTCCAACGGGACCGCCTCGTCGATGGAAAAGCCGTCCGAATAGGTGCGCCGCAGCTCGCTCAGGTGGCCGACGGTCCCTAAGCGCTCCGCGACTGTCTCCCCCAGGGAGCGGACGTAGGTGCCCCGGGAGCACTCGACCTCCAGGCGCAAGGCATCTTCACCCTCGACGGAAGTTATCCCCAGTTCAAAAATCTCGACCTCGACCGGGGCCAGATCAGGACGCTCGCCACGCCGCGCCAGGTCATGGGCGCGCACACCGGCAACCTTCTTGGCCGAGTAGACCGGCGGCTGCTGCAGCTGGCGTCCAGTCAAAGCGCGGGCGGTATCGGCAAGAATTGCCCCCTCCAGGAGCGGAACCGGCTTTGTGGCCAACGCTTCGCCCGTTGCGTCAAGGGTGTCGGTGGCGATGCCCAGCTTGAGGACGGCGCTATACCGCTTGCGATCACCGCTGATCAGTGGAATGAGCCTCGTGGCACGACCCACCGCGACCACCAGGACGCCGGTAGCGAAGGGGTCTAGGGTGCCGGTATGGCCGGCGCGCTTGGTGCCCAGCTCTCTGCGGATCCTCGACAACGCGCTATTGGACGTGAGTCCGGCGGGCTTGTCGACCACCGCCAGGCCGAAGACGCCGGCGTCGGCCACCGGCTTAGTCCTGCTCGGAACTGCTCTCCTCCGTACGGAGGGAGCGGATGATGGACTCGATCCGGGTGCCGGACCGGATGGCAGGGTCGGAGGAGAACTCGAGCTGAGGCGTGCGTTTCATGCGCACGTGGCGGCCTATCTCTGCTTGCAGGCGGCCCCGGTTCTCGTCAAGCCACCGCTCCAGGTTTTCAGAGATGTGATCGAGGTAAACACGAGCCCGCCTGAGGTCGGGATCGACCACGACGGCGGTAACCGTCGCGACGTCCTCAGCGGCCGGCGGCTCATAAAGGCGTTCGATTGCACGCGCCAACACCCGCTGGACCGCGGCCGAAACCCGCTCGGTCCGGGGATAGGAAGGATGGCCAAAGGAATGCTTCTGCATGATGCTCAATGTCAGGGCGGGAGCCCGGATCAGCTCCGGGGAATCTCCCGCTCCTCAAATGTTTCGATGATGTCGCCGGAGTGCAGGTCCTGGAAGTCCGAGAGGCCCACACCACATTCGAAGCCCGCCTGGACCTCGCGCACGTCGTCCTTGAATCGGCGCAACGAGGAGACTGTACCCTTCCAGATGACGACCCCGTCGCGCAGGAAGCGCACCTTGGATCCACGTGTGATCGTGCCGGTCTGCACGTAGCAGCCAGCCACCGCGCCAACGCGGGGGACGCGGAAGATCTCGCGAACCTCGGCCTCGCCCGTGACCACCTCTTCGTACTCGGGCTCGAGAATGCCGACCATGGCCGCCTCGATGTCCTCGAGCATCTTGTAGATGATCTCATAGGTGCGGATCTCGACGTGATGCGCCTCGGCGGCTTCGCGCGCCCGGCGATCGGGGCGGACGTTGAATCCGATGATCAACGCCTTTGAAGCTGCGCCCAGTGAGACGTCGTACTCGGTGATGCCACCCACCGCTCGGTGGAGGATCGAGAGCTTGACCTCGGGCCGCTCCAGCTTGCGCAGGCTCTCGGTAACCGCTTCGAGCGAACCCTGTACGTCCGCCTTGACGATGACGTTCAAGGTGGCGACCTCGCCACGCTTGATCTGCTCGAAGATGTCCTCCAGCTTGGCTCCGGGAGTCGCGCCCGCCTGGGCGCTCAGGCCGGCCAGCCGAATGCGCTGCTCACGCAGCCCGCCGATCTGGCGCGCAACCGAGAGGTCGGCAACCTCGCGGAGCTCGTCGCCCGCGCTCGGGACCTCGGAGAAGCCAAGTACCTGGACCGGCGTCGAAGGCTCGGCCGTGGTGACGTTCTTGCCGTTCTCATCGATGAGAGCCTTCACGCGACCGAAGGCGGGCCCGGCGATGAGGATGGAGCCGACCTTAAGCGTCCCTTTCTGAACCAGCACCGTCGCCACCGGGCCTCGGCCCGGATCGAGGTTCGCCTCAAGCACAACGCCCTTGGCGTGGCCACGCGGCGTCGACTTCAGCTCCATGACATCGGCCAGGATCACCAGGTGCTCAAGCAGGTCGTCAACACCCAGGTTCTGCAGTGCGGAAACCTGAACCATGATGGTGTCGCCACCCCATGCCTCGGGCACCAGACCGAACTCGGAAAGCTGCTGCATAACCCGGTTCGGATCGGCGTCGGGACGGTCGATCTTGTTTATCGCCACCACGATGGGTGCGCCGGCGGCCTTGGCGTGGTTTATGGCCTCGATGGTCTGGGGCATAACACCATCGTCTGCGGCTACCACCAGCACAACGATGTCGGTCACCTGGGCTCCGCGGGCTCGCATGGCAGTGAAGGCTTCGTGGCCGGGGGTGTCGATGAAGGTGACGAAGCGATCCCCAACCGCGGCGCGATAGGCGCCGATGTGCTGGGTGATGCCGCCCGCCTCCTTGGCGACGACATTGGTCTCACGGATGCGGTCGAGGAGCTTGGTCTTGCCATGATCCACGTGGCCCATGACGGTCACCACCGGAGCGCGCGCCTCGAGGTCTCCCTCGTCGACAACATCGTCCTCGGCGAAATGCTTCGCGTAGAGCTCGGCCTCCTGCTGCTGGCCCGGATCGACCAGTTTGACCTTGGCCCCCAGCTCAGCGGCGAAAAGCTCGATCGCCTCGTCGGATAGCGTCTGAGTCGCCGTGACCGGCTCGCCCTGCAGAAGCAGGAAGCGCACTATGTCGCCGGCGGAACGGTTCAGCTTGGGGCCGACCTCCTGCGCAGACGAGCCACGCTCGATGATGACTTCGTAGTCGGGCACCGGGGCGTTGGAGGGCACGTAGGAGGTGACTTGCGTCGGCTCCAACTCCTCCATGTTCTTGCGCGAACGGCGCTTCGCGGGGCGCTGAGGCGCCCTTCCACGGCCTGCGCCGGGAGCGCCTCGGCCCGCAAAACCTCCAGCGGGAGGAACCGTCGCGCCTCCACGGGGTGCACCAGCTCCGGGCGCACCACCCTGGCCCGCTCCTCGAGGTCCTCCGAATCCACCCTGCCTAGGGGCGAAGCCGCCACCCTGGCCGGGAGCGCCACGAGGGGCTCCGAATCCACCCTGCCTAGGGGCGAAGCCGCCACCCTGGCCGGGAGCGCCTCCCTGGCGGGGGGGGTACCCTTGCCCGGGCTGGCGGGGCTGACGGTCACCGAAGCCAGGCCGGC
>JAJYPE010000126.1 GCA_021795585.1 Actinomycetes bacterium
ACCAACCCCTTTTTCTGAGTGCTTGTGCTTCCACGTCTTCTCCTTGAGTAAGCATGGAGGAGGACCCCTTCGGTTGACTGATGTGTGACAACACCAATCCTGGAGGGGCCCGCCTCTATCTGGCGAGCCGGAGGGCACGCCGGAGCTCTCAAGGGGTGGGGAATTTCGGTGATCGACCCCGGGGAATTTCCATGATTCTCGTCAAGTCCAGTGGTCTGGCTGTAGGCCCTCACGCCGATCCGCTCCCCGCGCACTGCGGCGGGGGAGGGCGGAGTGTTGACGGGAGAGGCAAAGATGCTTCCGTGATGGAATCCACCAACCATTACGGCCGGCAGCAGCAGCAGAGGCTTACCCGCATCATGCGCCTGCAGGAACGCTCCGATCGCCATCTCGCAGACGTCATAGCGTTGGGTTCGCACCATGTCGTCGAAGGCGTCGTGGACGGGTGAAATTTCCGGGAACTCGGCCTCGATGCCGGCGATAGCGTGCTGCGCCTTGATCAGCTCGGTATGAGGATAGTTACCCAGTACGATCGTGATCTTTTCCAAGTCGAACACTCCTTTTCAGGCGAGCTTGGGGTAAAGCCGAATGGCCGTACCGCTGCGAATGTTGGCGGCGTCCTCAGGAGTCAGGTCTTTTAGCGCCTGCTCCAGTTGGGCCACTAGGTCCGGCAAGCTGCCTTCGCTGGCGGGATAGTTCGATCCCCAGGCAATTCGCCCACTCCCGAAGCGATCCACTAGTTCGGCCAACGCCGCCGCAGTGCCGCCTTCGCTCTTGGCCGCCATCGTCAAGACCCGGGAGGTCACCTTCAAGTTGACGCCCTCGTATTCCGCCAACTCCAAGGCGGCCCGGGCGTCGGAGTATGGGGGCCCGGAAGTGAAGTTCGACATGGCGACATGGTCCAAGGTGACCTGTAGCCCGCGGTACTCGTCGAGGATATTCCTCAGCTGGGGTATCGCTTCTTTGGTCAGTTGAACGCAGACCGGAATTCCGTGGTCCGTCACATAGGACCAGCATTTCCGAGTGCGCTCGTCGTCCAGCCATCCTGCTTGAGACATGGTGCTTCCGGTGGTAAAAAGGCGCACGCCTGACATGCCGCGATCGCCGATCCAGTAACGGATCCGGTCGATGGAGTCGTCGTCGAGGAAGCTGACCGAGCACACCCCGGTAATTCGCCCGTCGGATCGATCGACGCTGTCGGCCAGATATGAGTTGTCATGGCCGTAGGTCGTCGAAGCCTGAACCACCGCGGCCTTGTCGACGCCGACATCGTTCATGGCCGCCTCGAGCTGCTCCCAGGTGATCGGACGCTCCAGGGACCACTTGGACTGGACGCCACCGATCGGGTCCTTCGGGTATCGGATGTTGTCGTCCGATATGACATGGGGGTGGATGTCTACGAGCTGACTGGTCATTTTGGGTTCTCCGGGTTTCTAGCTATCACGTGATTTGGAGCGGGATTGAGGAACTGCGCTTTTGGTCATCCCGTGAATATCTGCTCGATAGTGGGACGACTGTGGAGGATGTGTTGGTTGACCGCCGCGTCCAGTAATGCGTCAATGCTGGGCATGTTCGCTTCGATGCCGAACGGCAAGGGATCGGGCCCGACCACCTCGAGCAGACCGCCGTAGCGGACTAGGTCCGGCGACTCTGCGTCGCCTCTTCGCAGTGCCTCGATAAATGGGCGCTTGGATTCCTCGAGTGCCGCTATGAGTCTGGCTGGCAGATCCGGGTACTTAGCCACCACTTCCGTCTTGATCGCTACGAGGGCGTGAAGCGGGTACACCTTCGTGGTCCGGTAGGATTCCGCCTCTACCTTGGCTGAGTTGTCGAACAGTTGATAGAAATCTTGCTTCTTCTCGTTGTTGTCGTCCCAGCCACCCCCAGCCACGCCCCATCCGGCACCAGGAGCCCCGGATCGGCCGAGGCCGGCAGGCCCTGTCAGCGCGGCATCGATACGTCCGGAGTGGAACATGGCCACTATGGAGTCACCTGGCTCGGCCTTTTCGACGTTGGGAGGCAGCTTGAAGGATTCGACGTGTTCCTCGTCGTCGACCACCCAGGTCACCTTGTCGGGATCCACCCCGTACTCACTCTGGAGCAGGGCCCTGGCCCAAACTCCTGTTGAAACCGTGTAGGCCCGAACGCCAACGCGCCGCCCCTCCAGATCCTTCGGCCGCTCGATACCGCTACCTGGGCGGCACACGATGTCGCCGTGATGGAATCGCCGCATCAGGAAGACCGGTATCGCGATGATCGGCACGCCGGCCTCGAGGGCGGTCAAGTAGGTAGTGGGAGCCATCTCGCAAACGTCGAACTCAAGGGTGCGGATCATCCGACGGAAGGCGGCGATGATCGGCGTCACCTCCACGAAATCCAGTTGATAGCCGGGTACGACGACGGAGCCGCTCTTCAGCGCACGTGTGTGGTCATAGGTAGCCAGCGCTGTTGATAAAGGACGTGGGTTAGTAGACATGCCGAAGGATTTCCTCTCCTGTCAGGCAGAGCGATTGGCGCGTTAGATAGGGCCAGCCTGGCCGTCGCAGCTCAGGCTGTCTTTTTGGCTTTGGGCGTTCGGCTTGCTACAGCGTCCGCCGTCGGCGGCCCGTGTCAAGCTCCTGGCCCGTTCTTTGGATGCTTTGTTGTCAGTCGTACTTGTCGACCATTGAAGTTCCCCCCTCAGTAATCGTCCGGCTTGGTCCGGACCCGCCTCCCCTAGACACCCCTTGTCCCTAACTTGTCAAGCCGCCAGGCCCAGCCGATGCTTCCAGGCGAGGTCTTCGTCGTAGAGAACCCGATTCTCGAGGCAGGCGTGCAGGATCCCGACCCAGCGGTTGGCCAGCTGACGGATAGCCTGGCGATGAGTCTTGTTCCTGGAGCGCAGCTCGTCGTAGTAGGCACGAGCCCCCGGTGAGGCGTTGAGAGAACAGAAGGCCCACTGGTCCAGCGCATCTGCCAGGCGCCGGTTGCGCGCATGGCGGGCGAGCACCGCCCGGCTCTTTCCGGAAGCCCGGGTAACCGGTGACGTACCGGCGTAATTTCTGCGAGACTTGGCATCCGCGTAGCGGTTCGGGTCATCCCCGAACTCGCCCAGCACCCGGGCACCCAGCACCATCCCGACACCTGGGAGGGAGAGGATGATCTGGGAGTCCGGGTGCACCTCAAAATCCGCGGCCAGTGCCACTTCCAGGGAGGCGATCTGATCCACGTAGGCGCGGATCATGGTCACGTGAGCGCTCACGACGCGCCCGTAGGCCGCTTCCAGCCCCGGGGGCTGGGAGAGCTGCTCGGCACGCATTGCCTCCTGGATCTGCAGCGCCCGGGTCTCCAGATTGCGCTCTCTTCCCGCCCTGCGCAGGGCGGAGGCGATCTTGGACCGGGAGAGCTGGCGCCCGAGGGCCGGAGTGGGAGCGATCTCAAGGATGGCCAGGGCGTCCCGCCCGTCGAAATCCGCGCCAAAGGCCTCCAGTGCCCCGGGGTAGAAGTCCTTGAGGGCGCAGCGCAATGCATTGGCCTCCCGCTGCCGGGACCAGATGGCGCTTTGGTGCGTCCTGGCCAGCACCTTGATCGCCTCGGCCTCCACCGAGTCTCCGGCCAGCTCCCGGTGATTGTGCCTATCGGTGCGGATCAGCTCGGCCAGCACCTTGGCATCGCCGGGATCGGACTTGGATCCCGAGGTGACGTGGCGCTCCCTATAACGCGCCACCGACATCGGATTGAGCCCAAAGACCCGGTATGAGGCCCCCAGAAGGGCGGTGACGATCAGCCCCCGGTCCTTCTCGATCCCGACCAACACCTCCTCGGGTTCCTGTGCGTGCTTGCCGAGCAGCTCGTGCAGCGCTCTCACGCCGGCGAGCGTGTCCGGGATTCTCTTCCTGGCCAGCACAGCTCCGGATTCATCCAGGACGCAGATGTCGTGGTGGGCCTCGGCCCAATCCAGGCCGACAAAGATCATCAGATCACCTCCGTTGTCGTTATGACACGAGCCTCGAGGCATGCGGCGGCTACCTAATGGATCAGTGCTCCAGGCACGACACCTGCGGCCCTCTCCGCTCACCTCGTCGCCGACTGGGGCACGCTCTAGCCGTAGAGCTTGAAGCTCGGGAGCCTGGAGTGCTCACCAGTCAGCGGCTCGGTTGAAAGCCTGCCCCATTACAAGACGGACTTCCAGTCCCATTAGGAGCCTGCTGAGCAAAGCTGATCCGCGACGGCAAAAATCAGACAGCGTCCGCCGGCTTGTGGAGGTGGCCCCGATCGGGGCCACCTCCACGGAGAATGAACTTGTTAATCCGCGGTGGATGTCCTCTTTGGCTCCCGATCCACCCCCGGCGGCACGCCTGAGGCCCATCCCCGGCCTCAGCCCGTGAGCGCCCAAGCCCCCGCTTCTCGGCACAGGCCGTTGCGGATGAGCACCTTCAGGTTCCACACCGCCGCCAGCAGCGAGTAATGCATGGCATTGGCGTCCAATCCCCGGTAGCGCAGCTTGGAGCCGGAGAGCTTTCTCTTCATCTGGGCGTGCACCCTCTCCACCGTCGGACGGTGGGTGTTGTAGCGCTCTCTCAGCTCGGCGAAGTTGGCCCGGGCCTCCCGGTTGATAAGGGCGGACTGGTCGAGCTTTACCACCCTGCCCCGCTTGGAGCGGGTGCAGCGCTCTTTGAGCGGACAGGCGGGGCAGTGATGGGCGAAGCTGGCCCGGCCTTTGGCATTGATGGTGGCCACCTTCCCGGCCGGGCAGGTGAGCTCATCGCCTGTAAGAGTGAAGTCATCCAGGGTGAAGCCTCCCGGAACCGCCATCGGCAAGGGCTGGGGCTTGATGACCGTCTTGTGGCCGGCTTCGGCGAGCTCGGTGCGGAGCTTGGCCGAGGAGTAGCCGGCGTCTGCGAAGATCTCGAGTTCCTCTTCGTCTTGGATGAGCTTTTGGGCCACCTCGGCATCGGGGGTTCCCCCCTTGGTGAGGGAGATGCCGGTGACCACCTCGCTCTCTGGATCCACGGCGATGTGGCCCTTGTAGCCCTCGGTGTGGTTGGCACGGGACTTGTGCACGTGGCGCGAGTCGGGATCCACCACCGAGACCACCCGGTCCCTGGCCACCTTGCGGGCGATCTTGAAGCGCCCGCTCATCTCATCCACCGGCTCCACGTCCTGGCCAGAGAGCAGGGCGAGCAGCCCGAGGGCATCTTCGGCCTCATCGGCAAGCTCCATCTCAGCCACCGCCTCCACCAAGGCGGTGGCTTGGTTCACCAGGGCACTGAGAGCCTCCTCCACCGCCTCGGGATCCCGGTAGTCGATCTCGGGACGCTTGCTGGCCGGAGGCGAGGCGAGGTGAGAGAGCGAGGGAACCAGGCGCAGCACCCGCTTGGTCTGGGCGGTCAGCTGGGTGAAGGTGTCCTGGGTGGCCACCGCGTCGGTGAGCACCGTGGAATCCAGAGCCCGCTTCTTGGAGGCGCCCTTGATTCCGGTGGCCTCGATCACTTTGGCGGTGATCTCAAAGATGATCTTCGGACGGGAGCTCTCGCGAAAGCGCCTCCTCCACCAGGTGAGCACGCTCGGGTGAAAGCCCTCGTCGTCCAAGGCGAGGCCGAGGGCCATCTTCCAGGCCAGATTGAGCCGCACCTCTTCGGCGGCCTCGCGATCCGAGAGCCCCTCCAGGGCTTGGAGCACCATCACCGATGCGATACGGGAGGCCGGTATGGAGGGCCTGCCCCGCTCGCTTGGAAAGAGGTCGGCGAAATCCTCGTCGGGAAAGAGCTCCCGGCGGTGTTCGGCCAGGAACTCATAGACCGATCCGGGCTTCAGCAGCTTGGCGCACAGCGCCCTGGTGTCGAGCAGCCCGGCCTGGACATTCTCTGTTCCCAACATGGCAATATTCTACTTGACCAGGGAAAACCTTGCTTTAAGAACCCGGGGACAAGTTCGGAATTCTGCTTCGTTTCGGCGTGCGGATCCCATGGGACCCTTGGTCGAAGGGGCCAGGCGGAGGACCCATATGTTCAGCAGACTCCTAGCGCACGCGCAGTAATATTGCCCGGCTGGAGTTGCCCCCAC
>JAJYPE010000008.1 GCA_021795585.1 Actinomycetes bacterium
CGTTCTCAGCGGGCTTTCGCATCGGCTCGCTTGTGATTACGCTTGGTCAGGAGCGCGCCGTGGTTCCCGTGACCGCCTCGGCGGCTGTGACCGCGCCCGGGTTGGGCTGGAAACTCCGGAGACTCTGATGCCAACGACAACGGGCTCGTACGACGGAATCCGGCCGTGAAGGTCAGGGTTCCCGCCTCGAGCGCCAATCTGGGCCCCGGGTACGACACCCTGGGTCTGGCTCTCTCCTTGTACCTGACGGTGGAGGTGCGGGAGGCGGATTCGCTGAGTGTGATTGCACGCGGCGAGGGTGCAGGCCTGCCTGTTGACGAGAATCACCTCGCGGTCTCCGTCGCTAAAAGCGTTGCCGGGCACTCGAATCTGGCTATCACCATCGACTCCGAAATTCCACTTGCGCGAGGCCTCGGCTCGTCGGCCGCCCTGGCCGTGGCCGTCGCGGCGGCCGCGGGGGCGTATGACGCCTTCGTTGTGGCCAGCGACGTAGACGGGCATTGTGAGAACGCCGGGGCGAGCTATCTGGGCGGCCTGGTGGCCGGCGCCCGGGCGGAAGACGGCTGGGAAGTCGTCTCGCTGCCCATCGATCCACGGATCTCGGCGGTGGTCATAATCCCCGAGGCCGAGCTTCCGACCAAGGAGGCCCGGGCCGCGGTCCCCAAGGCGATTCCGACCGAGGACGCCGTTTTCAACCTTCAGCGGCTCGCCATGCTGATGGCGGGCCTGGCGGACCTCGACCGGCTGAATCCGGCCTGGGGCATGGACCGCATCCACGAGCCGGCCCGCGAACAGGTGTTCCCACTAGCACGCACCCTGAAGGAGCTCTTGCTGGATGGAGGAGCCCGCATCGCCACGTGGTCCGGCGCGGGCAGCAGCGTGATCGGAATATTCGAGCGCGACGAGGCGCGCGAGCGTGCGGAGGCGACGGGGGTACGGCTGAGTGCAGCGGGTATCGCGGCCCGCGCGCTTCCTCTCGAGGTCGACCGGGAGGGCCTGGTAGTCCTGGACGACGCCCAGTGAAACCCACCTACTGGATCGAGACCCTGGGTTGCGCCAAGAACGAGGTCGACTCCGAGAAGGTCGCTTTCCGCGCCTCGTCGGCCGGCCTGGGACGCGCACGATCCCTCGCGGGCGCTGATCTGGTGGTGGTCAACACTTGTGCGTTTATCGAATCCGCCCGCGAAGAGTCGGTAAACGCTGTGCTCGATGCGCTCGAGACTAAGAAAGCAGGCGCCAGGGTGGTGGTGACCGGCTGCATGGCCGAGCGCTACCGGGGTGAGCTGGTGGATGCGCTTCCCGAGGTCGACGTGGTGGCCGGCTTCGATCAGGACTTCATCGGCGAGTATGCCGCTGGGGCCGGTGAGGCGTTGTCACTCGGGCCCACACGACGCAAGTCGCTGCCGACAATGGACCTGAACTCGAGCTATGACCTGCTTAATCTTCCGACCGGTCCCTCAAAGCGCCCGTTCGCCTACTTGAAGGCGGCCGAGGGCTGTGACCGGAAGTGCGGCTTCTGTGCGATCCCGTCGTTCCGTGGACGCCAACGGAGCCGCGAGCTCGAGGATCTGGTGGCCGAAGCGCGGACGCTCGGCTCCAAGGAGATCGTGGTGGTCGCGCAGGACCTTGCCTGGTACGGGAAGGATCTCTATGGGGAGAAGCGGCTGGTCGAGTTGATCCGGAGGCTGGGCGAAGTGGCGCACTGGGTTCGGCTGGTCTACATCTATCCCAGTGAGCTCAACGGCGAGTTGATTGACGCGATCGGGACCTCCGGGCTGCGATATTTCGACCTATCGCTGCAGCACGTTTCGCGCCCCCTCCTGAGGCGTATGCGCCGGCCGGGAGCCGCGGAAACCTACTTGAGCAAGATCTCCGCTATTCGCGACCGGTTCCCCGACGCGGTCTTTCGCTCCAACTTCATCATCGGCTATCCCGGTGAGACCGAGGAGGATCACGACGCGCTACTCGAGTTCCTGAGGCAGGCCCGCCTGGACTGGGTGGCCTTCTTTCCCTACTCGCGCGAAGCGGGCACCTATGCGGACGGCTTGGAGGGCCATGTGCCTTCCGCGCTGGCCGCCGAACGGATGGCCGAGGCCTCCGAAGTGGCCGAGCGCATAAGCCTCCTCAGGCGTTCGGCGCAGGTGGGGCGGGAGCTGGAGGTCATCGTTCAGCGCAGAGGCGAGGCGAGATCCTACATGGAAGCGCCTGAGATCGACGGACTCGTTCGAGTTCCCGTCCATCTGCAGGTCGGCGGTATCTACAATGTATGGGTGTCAGCTTCTGACGGCATCGACCTGATTGCCGCACCGACCTCTTAGACGGGACAGGATTGAGCAGCTCGACCTTTGGCCCTACCGCGATAGCCACACCGGCGAACGTGATCACCGCGGTGCGAGTGGCGATGACTCCAATTATTGCCATGCTTGTTCTCGACCACGGTACCAGCGCGCTGGGCGCGGTGTTGTGGGTGCTCGTTTCGCTAACAGACAAGGCCGATGGCTGGCTTGCGCGTCGGCAAGGGGCAACCCGCTCCGGCGCCTTCCTCGATCCCTTGGCTGACAAAATCCTGGTCTTTGGGGTACTCGTGGCGATGGTGATCAAGGCGGAGGTCTGGTGGGTGCCCGTCGCAATAATGGGTGCCCGTGAACTCTGGATGTCGTGGCACCGCGCCCGCCTGGCGCGCGTGGGGATTTCCGTACCCGCCCGGCCACTCGGCAAGCTGAAGACCTTCTTCCAGATGCTGGCCATCATGGCCGTCATCACCCCGGGCATAGGTGCCGTGCGCGAACCCCTGGTGGTATTGCTCATCTGGATCGCCACCGGTTTGGCGCTCGTCTCCGGGTATTTCTATTACGTGGATGGCCGGCGGACCTCTCTGGCCTGAACCATCTCGCCAGGCCCGCATTGGGCGGGTGGCGTGGAACATCTTTACTTCGCCTGGTTAGGATCGGCTTTGGCTCGACGGGCAGTCTCGTCCGGCGCAGCGAATGGAGGTAGGCCATGCGGGTTGAGATCGTGGCGATCGGGACCGAAATGCTTCTGGGCCAGATCGTCGACACCAACTCCAGTGAGATCGCCGCCAAGCTGGCCGAGGCCGGCATCGACTGCTACTACCAAACCAGGGTGGGGGACAACCTGGAACGGATCAAACTGGTAGTCCGGGACGCCCTGGCACGCAACGAGGGGGTAATCGTCTGTGGCGGCCTTGGCCCTACTCAGGATGACATCACGCGCGAAGCCATAGCTCAGGTCATGGGCGTCGAACTCGAATTTCGCCAGGAGATCGCCGACCGCATAGCAGCCATGTTCTCGAGTCGCGGGCGCGTGATGAGCAAGAACAACCTTCGGCAGGCGGAGGTGCCACGGGGGGCCGACACTATCTCGCAGGTGCGCGGTACGGCTCCGGGCCTGATCTGCCCGGTAGGTGGAAAGGTGCTCTATGCGCTTCCCGGCGTTCCTTACGAGATGATCGAGATGTTGGAGCGCTCGGTAATACCGGACCTGCTCCGGCGAAGCGGCGAGGAGGCGACGATTCTCTCGCGGGTGATCAGGACCTGGGGCCTCGCCGAATCGTCGCTCGCGGAACGGCTCGACCCGGTGTTCAGGAAAATCGAGGCCTCCGGCGACCCTATCACCCTGGCATTCCTGGCAAGTGGGATCGAGGGAATCAAGGCCCGCCTCACTGCCAAGGGGCACAGCGTTGCGGAACTGCGGGATCTTGTCGCGCGATACGAGCAAGAGGTCATGGCGCTCGTCGGAGACCATGTCTTCGGCTTCGACGAAGTCAACATGGAGGCTGCTGTCGCCCACAGGCTGGAGGACCGCGGGCTGACTCTGGCCGTTGCCGAGTCAGTGACCGGCGGCCTGGTGGCAAGCAGGCTGGTGGGAGTTCCCGGCGCCTCCACCTGGTTCAAGGGCGGAGTTGTGAGCTATGCCAGTTCGGTCAAGTTCGAGGTGCTGGGGGTTCCCGAAGGGGAGGTGGTCTCCGAGCAGGCGGCTCTGGCGATGGCGGCCGGTGTGAGGGGGCTGCTGCATGCCGATGTCGGGTTGGCGTTTACCGGCGTTGCAGGGCCTGACAGCCAGGAGGGTCATGCCGCGGGGACCGTCTTCGTGGGCATAGACGCCGGACCGCTGGGCACGCGTGTCACGGGACTGAAGTTGCCTGGCGACCGCGAGCGCATAAGGCAGTTCTCCGCCATCTCCGGCCTTGATCTGCTTCGGCGGTTTCTTGCGTGAGGGCATTCTTGCGCGGCAGTTGTTATCGAACATGTGTTCTATTGTGTGCTAGCATCTAAGCAATCACAGGCGTGTGATTCATGGTCACAGCGTGGGTATAGATTTCGCTGTAAAAGAGTTCCACGGTTGCGTGGAACGGCGATGGAAGGCAATGACACCATGGCGGCAAAGGCAGGCAAGTTCTCGGGCGAGGGGATCGACCGGGCCAAGGCTCTCGAGATGGCGATCAGCCAGATCGAGCGGCAGTTCGGTAAGGGCTCCATCATGCGCATGGGCGAGAGTCCGCAGATGGCAATCGAATCCATCTCCACCGGAGCAATGGCGCTCGACATAGCCCTCGGGGTGGGAGGCCTGCCGCGCGGCCGCGTGGTGGAGGTCTTCGGCCCGGAGTCCTCGGGCAAGTCCACGCTCGCTCTGCACGTCGTGGCCGAGGCGCAACGGCAGGGAGGTACGTGCGCCTACATCGACGCCGAGCACGCGCTGGATCCCGTCTACGCCAGGGCCATCGGAGTCAACATCGACGAGCTTCTCATCTCCCAGCCCGACACCGGTGAGCAAGCCCTGGAGATAGCGGACACCCTGGTGCGGTCGGGCGCGCTGGATATCCTGGTGATCGACTCGGTGGCCGCTCTTACCCCACGCGCCGAAATCGAAGGGGAGATGGGCGATTCGCACGTCGGCCTGCAGGCGCGCCTCATGTCGCAGGCGCTGCGAAAGCTGACCGCCAACCTCAGCAAGTCGAAGACCATCGCCGTCTTCATCAACCAGCTGAGAGAGAAGATCGGGGTGATGTATGGTTCGCCGGAGGTGACTCCGGGAGGCCGTGCGCTCAAGTTCTACGCCTCGGTGCGCCTTGACATTCGGAGGGTGGAGTCGATAAAGGACGGCGCCGACGTGGTCGGCAGCCGCACCCGGGTGAAAGTGGTGAAGAACAAGGTCGCCCCACCATTTCAGCAGGCCGAGTTCGACATCATGTACGGCAAGGGGATCTCCAAGGAAGGATCGCTCTTGGACGTGGGCGTGGATATGGGGATAATCAAGAAGTCCGGAGCCTGGTATACCTACGAGGGCGAGCAGCTCGGCCAAGGGCGTGAGAACGTGAAAGCCTATATCGAGAGCAACCCGCTGCTCCGCGCCGAGCTGGAGGAAAAGATCCGCGCGGCGGTCGGAATCGTCGAGCAGGATGACGCGGGTTTCAGCGACGTCGACGAGGAGCCTATCTACCTGGAGGACTGAGCTCCCAGGTCTCTAGCCGCCGCCTTCCCGGGCCAGGGAGGGCGGCGGCTAGTGTGTTTGGCGTGGAAAAGCGCTTCTATGTCCGCACCTTCGGCTGTCAGATGAACGAGCACGACTCGGAGCGAATCGCCGGGCTGCTTTCCGCGGAGGGAATGTCCGAGGCCGGGAGCGCCGAGGAGGCGGATGTGGTGGTGCTCAACACCTGCTGCATTCGCGAGAACGCCGACAACAAGCTGTACGGGCATCTCGGACACCTGAAGGCTCTCAAGCAGATCAGGCCGGAGATGAAGATCGTGGTGGCGGGCTGTCTTGCGCAGAAGGACCGGGCGGCGGTCGTGGAGCGCGCCGGCTGGGTCGACGTGGTGCTTGGCACGCATAACGTGGGCAACGTGCCCAAGCTGTTGACCCGCAGCTACTCAGAGGGCCAAGTGGTTGAGATCCTGGAGGGAGCCGATCCCGAGCTGGAGTTCGCCTCGGGGCCCACGACCCGGGCGGATGCACCTTATTCCGCCTACGTGACCATTCAGATCGGCTGCAACAACAATTGCGCGTTCTGCATCGTTCCCAGCGTGCGAGGCTCTGAAATATCGCGCCCCTTCGGGGAGCTGATCGCCGAGGTGGAGGCGCTTGCCGCCCGCGGCGTTACCGAAGTGACCTTGCTCGGCCAGAATGTCAACTCCTACGGACGGGATCTGACCGTTGCCGCCCGTCAAGGGGCAGGCTTTGAGGCGGCGGTGCTGGGCGGCGCCTACGTCGCGCGGGGGGAGGGGCGGCTGGCTCCCCTCTTTGCGGACCTGCTCACCGCGGTTGCCGCAGTGGAGGGGATTCGGCGGGTGCGCTACACTTCTCCGCATCCCAAGGACATGCGCCCGGAGACGATCGCGGCCATGGCGGGCTCCCGGGAAATAATGAACCAGTTGCATTTCCCATTGCAGTCCGGCTCAGACAGGATCCTGGCGGCCATGCATCGTGGATATACCGGCCGGCGCTACCTGGAAAAGCTCGCTTCCGCTCGTGCGGGTATCGACGATTTGGCGGTGAGCACCGACATCATCGTCGGGTTTCCCGGCGAGACCGAGGACGACTTTGCTTCCACGCTCGAGGTGGCGGCCGAGGCAGGGTTCGACGGCGCCTATACGTTTATCTTTTCACCCCGGCCCGGGACGGAGGCGTCCGGCATGGAAGATCTCTTCGTGCCTGAAGACGTCGTGGCCGGGCGCTTCGAGCGCCTGAAGGTGGTGACCGACCGCTCGGCCTACGCGCGCCATCGCGCCCGGATCGGCCGTGTGGAGGAGATTCTGGTCGAGGGTCCGAGTAAGCGGAATCCGGAGATGATCTCGGGCAGGACCCGCGAGAGCAAGCTGGTCCACTTCCCACGCACCGGGCTGTCGGAGAGTTCCGAACGGCTCGCTGCGGGCTCCTACGCGATGGTGGAGATCGTCGATGCAGCGCCGCATTTTCTGAGAGGTGTGCTGCGGGAAGTGACCGCCGCGCCCAGGCATCGAACGCATCTGCAGGTGGCCACGCTGTAGGACCGGTTAAGCGCAGGATACGGGAGGCCATCTGTTCTGCGTCGATGCCGGTTCGGTCCTTCTTCCGGCTTTTCGAGGGGATAGCGGAGGCCTGGCGTAGACAAAGGAGCGGCTTTCCGGTCCAGGTGTGCGAGGAATTCAGCTCCTTCAAATCGGCATCGCTGAACTTCATGACGGCCTGCTCGATGGAGACCGCAATCAGCGAGGTCTGGCGCAGCTCTTTTGCATCCGGCACCTGCACTGCCTCGTAGCGCCCGGGCAGCACTGCTCTGGAGAGGTGTCCGATGGCTCGGGCCTTGGCGACGGGATGGTCGATGAGATGCGCAGGTCCCGCCAGGGACACGGTGCGGTAATCGATGGTATGGTCGAAAATGTTGTCGGGGAGGACTACGGCATCCGCCAGTGTGACCACCAGATTGACGATTGACCGGGCCTGAGCGGCCTCGAGCACCGACGAGGCGCGCGAACCGTGCACCAGGATCTCGTCGTTCATGCCTGCGTAAAGGGTCGGGATGACCACCGGGAGTCCCTCCTCGACCATGGCGGGATGGCAGACGGCCGCGGAGTCCAGCAGCGCGTAGATGCGCTCCTTGGAGTCGGTGCCGTGCCCTTAGTTCCGCCGCAGCCGGTAGGGCGCCTCCGCACGCAGTCTCTCCTTGCTGATGCGGTCCTCTCCTGCCGGCTTTTCGACTGGACAGGTGTAGCCAGGGTGCCCGCGGGCACCCGGGTCGGACGCTTATGCTGAAATGCCTGGCGAAGGCTTGCCGGGGGGATGGAGCGGATGCGAATCGGCCTGGTCGGGGCCACCGGCGTTGGAAAGACAGGATTGGCGCTGGAGCTGGCCAGGGCGGAGCCCCGGCTGGCCCTGTTCTCCTGTGACTCCATGGCCGTCTATCGCGGCATGGACCTCGGCACCGCCAAGCCTGACTCCGAGGAGCTGGGCGCGATCGCCTACCGTCTCGTCGACCTGGCGGACCCCGGACAGGAGTTCTCGGTTGCCGACTACCAGCGCGCCGCCGGGGCCGCCGAGACTGTGCTCGAGGCGGGGCAGGTGCCGCTTTACGTGGGAGGAACCGGGCTCTATTTCAGTGCGGTCTTCGACCGCCTGGCCATTCCGCCTAGCGATCCCAAGGTGCGCGAGGGCATCGCGAACGAGCTTGAGGCGGTGGGAGCGACGGAGATGCACCGCCGCCTTGCCGAAGTTGATCCGCTGGCCGCCTCGCGCATTGAGCCGGGCAACGCCAGGCGGATCGTGCGGGCGCTCGAGGTCATTGCCATCACCGGTCGCCGCTTCTCCAGCTTTGGTCCAGGGCTTGCCGCCTATCGCGAGCCGGGAGGGCGGCTGTTCGGTCTGCAGATGGAGTTCGAACTGCTCGATGCGCGGATAGAGGCGCGGGTTTCGGAGCTCCTCGGACGGGGCTGGCTGGCCGAGTGCGAGCGTCTTCTCGCCGCCGGGCCCCTGTCACGCACGGCTGCTCAGGCCATCGGATATCACGAACTCTTCTCGGTGCTGCGCGGCGAGGCTACCCTGGACCAGGTGGTGCCGGTCATCGTTTCCCGCACCCGGCGGTTCGCGCGCAGGCAGCGCTCCTGGTTTCGCCGTGACCCGCGCATCGCATGGCACGAGGACCCTGCTGAGCTGGGCGCCGCTCTACTGCAGGTGGTCGGAGAGTAGCGTTCCGCCACTCAAGGCCTCCGTCTCAAATGTCGAGGATTAAGAGAAGGGGAGGTGCTTGGTTGCGCATCGCGGACTTTCATTGTGGCCCGTTGTATCGTGCCCGACGTCCCGTTTTCCGTTCCCGCCAAACCCGCCGGAGGGGCTGATGAGCATGGCGATCCCGACCCGCATTGTGGCTGCCGCCGGGCCCCAGCTCGACGCCGCCCTCGAAGGGGCGGTGGAGGAGCTGCTCGAAGCGCTGCTCTCGTCAGGTTCAGGCGACGGAGGCGCCGGTGACATTCTGGCGCTACTCAGCGACGAGGAGCTGATCCGGCTAAAACAAGGGCACAGGCGGGCCTTCTCGATGCTGCTCGACCTGCGGCGCTCCGACGACGAGCTTCAGGCAGAGGCACGGCGCATCGGCTTGGCGCACTTCATGGCGAGCGTGCGGGCCAGCGACCTGATGCAGCTGATCTCCGATTTCGGCGAGGCATTCCATCGACGTGCGCATCAGCTTGATCTTGACCCGGAGGATTCCGAGTTGCTGATCGGCGCTCTGCGCAGGCGCCTATCGCTGGTGCTCCGGGTGATCGTGGCGGAGATGGAGCGCCTGGACGAAGGCGTCGCCTTGCGCATTTCGCTCCTGGCGGAAACGGTTCGCAGTGCGCCGACGCGCGCGGATCTGGTTCAGCGGGGCCTGGAGATCGTCAGCGGCATCGAGGGCGTCGTGGCTGTCGCCTATGGCCGGATTGACCATCAAGGTGAGTTCGCGCTCGAGTGCTATCGCGGTGAGACGGTCGATTTCGTCATCCCCAGTGGACTGCCGCAGGCCGGTTCGCCGGCCCCCTGGGCGCGGGCATGGGCTACCGGAAACATCAAGGTCGTTCACTCCATCGCCGCGGACCGCCGCATGGACGCCTTTCGCGACTTGACCGACGAGATCGGGGCGCGCAGCGTCGCAGCCGTCCCCATTGTGAAGGCGGATCACAGCACCGGGGGCGTGGTGGCCATCTTCTCGGGCACCCCAGGCCACTTCGTCGCTCCGTCGCGAAAGCGTGCTCTGGCGTTCTTCCAGCAGGCGATGGGAGGTGCGCTTACCGCCCTGGAGCGGCAGGGTTCAGTGCCATTCTCCATTTCGGCCGCCTATCGGGCGATGATCCGCACCGAAGCGCTGGAGATGCATTATCAGCCCATCGTGGAGCTGCGGACCGGCCGGGTGGCAAAGTTCGAAGCGTTGGCACGGCTGCGTTCCGGTGACGGCGGGATCATCATGCCCAGCGAATTCCTGTCCGCCCTAGGCGCCGACGACCTGTTCGAGGTCTTCGATCGGGGTCTCGGAATGGCGCTGGAACAGCTCAATCGGTGGGAGAGCGCAGGCCTGGACCTTTGTTTGTCGTTCAATCTTCCCGGCCAGGGGCTGCGTGACCGGCGCTACCTCGACTCACTGCAAAGGCGCCTGGCCGACTCCGGCGTGGCTCCCAATCGCCTGACGCTCGAGCTGACCGAGGAGGAGCACCTGGGCGAACCGGGAGGGGGTGCCGAGGAGATCTTCTGGGCCATGCGTGAGCTCGGGGTTGCCTTTGCCCAGGACGACCTCGGTAGCGGTTACAGCTCGCTTCTGCGCCTGGAGAACTTCGGTTTCGAGGATGTGAAGATCGACCAGCAGCTTGTGCGCGGGGCGAGCAGCTCGCATCACAAGCTGGGGCTTATCCAGCATCTCACCCGCCTTGCCCATGACCTTAGGATGCGGGTGGTTGTGGAGGGTCTTGAGGACCCCTCGCTGATCGAGGCGGCGGCGGTGCTCGGAGCCGACTTCGGGCAGGGGTTCGGCATTGCCAAGCCCATGCCCGCCCAAGAGGTGGGGCCGTGGGCGGAACAGTTCCGCTTCGAGGTCAACGTGCGCGCTCCGCGCACGGCCCTTGGCACGATGGCGGCGCTTAGGCGGTGGTCCGCCCAGTTGGCGGAGATCGGCCGGTATGCGGAGGTTGCCGACGTCAGGCGCCCACTGCAGGATCTGCGTCGGTTCGTCGAACGTCTTCCGGGCGCTTTTGCAGGGGCCGGCGTGCGGGACGCGGCTTTGGGCGAGGCGGGCGCAGAAGCCCGGGAAGCCTTGGCCGGGCTGGAGGAGGAGATCACCTCTGCCCTAGCCTCGATCACCTCCGCCGGTGCTTTTGGTGCTGCGAGCTCCGCCGAGGCAGGGCGCGCGGGCGGGGAGTGGGACCCATTGTCCCCGCTGCAGCTGGGTGAGGTTCTCGCTCTTCAAAACGGGATCCTGCGCTCGATGGCGGCCGGCTTGGAAGGCGCAACTCTGCTCGAGGAGGTTTGCATGGCCGCGGAGGCCACCCTGCCGAACTCCGTCGCCACCGTGATGAGCGTTCGAGAGGGGAAGCTGCACCTTATGGCGGGCCCCTCGCTCTCGATGCCGGCCCGGAGTGCCTTCTCGGTGCTGGAGGTAAGTGCGGACGGCGGGTCCTGCCCGAACGCGCTTCTAAGCCGGACTCCGGTCTACGTCGCCGACATTCGCGAGGATGCCCGGTGGAGTGGTGTGGCCGAGATCGCCGAAGACCTGCAGCTGCGCGCCTGCTGGTCGACGCCGGTCTTCGACCATGAGGGCGAGGTGATCGGGACCTTCGCGCTTTCCAGCTTCGAGACCCGGAGCCCCGGAGGCTTCCATCGGCACCTGCTCGAGATTTGTGCCAATCTCGCCTCGGTCATCCTGGAGAGGGAGCGCGTAGAGCACGAACTGAGCCTGCGAACCGAGCGCCTCGAGCACATGTTCGAAGGCAATCAGGCCCTCAAGTACGTCGTCGACGCGGATACCGCGGAGATACTGGAAGCGAACCGCGCGGCCCTCGACTTCTACGGCTACGCCACCGAGCAGATGGGTTCTCTCTCCCTTTTTGATCTCAACGTGGAGCTGACCCCGGCCTCGCTGGCCGAGATCGCCGCCCAGGCGTCGGCGGATGGGGGATATCACGCCAAGGTGGTGCATCGCCGTGCCGACGGTGAATTGCGCACCATGGACCTGTACACCCATCTCTACAGCGAGGAGGGCCGCCGCCTCTTTCTTTCGATAGTGCACGACGTTACAGACCAGGAGCGTGCCGAGCTGGACTTCAGGCGTGAGCGGCGCATCAGTGAGGCGGTCATCAACTCCTTGCCGGGATACGTGGTGGTGGTTGACCGCCAAGGGCGCATCGTCAGATTCAACGACCGCGCTCAGGCGATTACCGGGCTCAGCTTCCAGGAGGTTGCTGCCGAGCTGGAAAGCTGGCGGCGCTGGACCGAGCCCGGCGATGCCGAGGTGATCCGCGACTCCTTCCGTACCCTGATCGAGGGTGGATACGTGGAGCCGCGGGACTATTGGCAAACGTCTTCCGCCGGGAATAGGCGCCTGCTGCGAATGACCTACGCGCCGGTGCGCTCCGACGACGGCCAGGTCGAGCTGGTGGCCATCCTGGGCACAGACGTAACTGCGGAGCACCTCGCCAACCAGGCAATCCGCTGGGAGCGGGACTTCTCCACCAGCGTCATGGATGCCATTCCCCAGCCCATAATCGTACTGGATTCGGCTATGCGCCAGGTGCGTGCCAATCGGGCCATGGAGGAGCTGGTGGGCCACCCCTTCCAAGGCCAGTTCCAGCGTCCCGAGCTGGAAGCCGTTTTCACGCCGGAGGTCTATGCGCGCCTGAAGCAGTGGACGCACGAGGTGCGCGCCGGCCGCCCGCAGAGGCCATTCATCGGCCCGGTACACAATCCAGAGGGGGAGAGCCGGGTGCTGGAATGGCGCTGCGTCGAGCTCTCTGCCGAAGACGGAGGCGGCCCGAGACTGGTGGTCATCGGCAACGACATCACCGCCCGCTTGCGTGAGTCTCGCGAGCTGGCCCAGGCGGCGGTCTTCTTCGACGTATCCCTGGAGGCGATCGTGGTGACCGACTTCGAGGGGAGGGTCCTTCGTGCCAACCCGGCCTTCCACCGGATCAGCGGCTTCAGCCCGGAGGAGGCGCTGGGCATGAATCCCACCTGGCAGGCGACCGAACTGAACCCCCCGGAGCTCTTCGAGGAGATCGGCCGCTCGCTCGCGGGCCCAGGAAGCTGGAGCGGGACCATGTGGAACCGGCGCAAGAGCGGGGAAGCCTTCCCGGCACTCATGCACGTCAGCCTCTTCAACGCCGGGGAGTCGGGCGAGACCCAGGTGATGACGGTCTTCTCCGACATAAGCGCCATGGTCGACTATCAGCAGGAGCTATTGGAGCTTGCATATCACGACCAGCTCACCAAGCTTCCCAACCGAGCCCAGCTCACTGACCTCCTCCAGGCGGCGCTGACCCGCGGCCGCGGCGAGACCGAGATGCTTGGGCTGGTCTATCTCGACCTCGACGACTTCAAACGGATCAACGACACCTATGGGCATGCCGGCGGAGACCGGATGCTGGTCGGCGTGGCAGAATCGCTCTCAGGGGCGCTGCGGCGCAGCGACTACGTAGCACGCATCGGCGGCGACGAGTTCGTCTGTCTCGTCGAGTCACTCCGGGACGAGGCTCACGCCCGCGCCACGCTGGAACGCCTAGCCCAGGCAATTGAGCAGCCGGTGGCGGTGGGGGAGGACGGCAGCGTGGCCTCCCTGTCCGCCTCCATGGGCATGGTGCTGTGCAAGAAGGAGGGGGTCGACGCCGACGCCCTGCTCAGGCTGGCCGACCATCTGATGTACGAGGTCAAGAGGTCGGGAGGCGACGACTTCGTTATCGAAGAGGCCTGAGGCCCGGCGCGCCCGGAGAGTTGGGGATGGGGTCCTGCCTCTCCGGACGCTATTGGGGCGGGGGCGATCCGGCGTCGGGGTGGCGCCGCCGGATCGCCGGATGCCGTCGGGGTTAGGCCGGCTCCGCTCCTCGAGGCACCATTCTTTCCTCGCAACTTGAAGGGGAGCCGAATCCGGGATTAACGCCCGGCGAATTCCCGGACAATCTTTGCCGCCTCCCGCGCGCCGCCAAGGGAACCGCGGTTCCCGTCGGGGCTATGCTCGTGGCCATGGCCTTGGTCAAGGAGTTCTACAAGCTGGAGGGGCTGGGCAACGATTTCCTCGTCGCCTTTTGCGCCGAGCTTTTCGAGCCGGCGACCGACGCTGTTCGCCGGCTGCTCGACCGCAGGCTCGGGGTCGGGGCCGATGGCCTGATTCTTGCCGTTCCGGCCGGTGAATCGGCGCTTACCATGGCGCTCTACAACTCCGACGGCACCCGCGCCGAGATGAGCGGCAACGGCATCCGCTGCCTGGGACATGCCGCCTACGCGGCCGGGGTCGCCCCGTTCGGGCCACTCGAGATCACCACCGATGCGGGGCTGCGCCTATTGAGCGCCAAGGGTGGCGACCCCGCGGGTGCCATGCTCATCGAAGCGGAGATGGGCAAGGTCGCTTACCTGAGCCCCCCGTTCGCCCGTGCCGCCTCCTTCGATGGGCACCACTGGCGCGGAACCGAACTCGAGGTGGGAAACCCGCATCTGGTCTTTCTGCCCGAGGAGGCGAGCCTCCCCGACGCCGGGCTCGCCCGGCTTCCGATAGAGATCCTGGGGCCCGAGCTCGAAGCGGGTTATCCGGCGGGCACCAACGTCGAGTGGGTGGAGCTTGAAGCTCCCTCTCTCGCACGGCTCCGGGTCTGGGAGCGCGGTGCGGGAGTCACGTTGGCCTGCGGAACGGGCTCGACCGCGTCGGCGTTCCTCCTTCTCGACCAAGGCCTGGCCAGTGGCGAGGTGGAGGTGCGCAACCCGGGCGGCACCCTGTGGGCCAGGCGGGGAGACGCGGGGGAGATGCACCTGCTTGGACCGAGCACGCTGATCGCGACCCTGGCGGTCGCCGATTCCTTCGGCCTCTCGGCTTGATGTCCGAAGCGCGCCTCCCATGACGCTGATCGAGAGGAGCTTCCGCGAGCGGATCGTGATCGTGGGCGCCACCCTCTCGGGGCACGACCCGGAGGAGACCGACGAGTCCTTGGACGAGCTGGCGCTACTGGTCGACACGGCCGGCGCCGACGTGGTCGGGCGGCTCACCCAGCGCCTCAGCACTCCCGATCCCGCCTATTACATCGGCCGCGGCAAGGTGGAGGAGCTACGCGACCTCTCCTATGCCACGGACTGCGACACCGTCATCTTCGACGACGAACTCAGCCCCGCTCAGCAACGAAACCTCGAGAAGATCCTGGGCCGCACCGCCATCGACCGCACCGCGCTCATCCTCGACATCTTCGCCCAGAACGCCAAGTCGATGGAAGGCAAGGCGCAGGTGGAGCTGGCGCTTCTCAACTACCGGCTGCCACGGCTGCGGGGACGCGGAGCCCAGCTCTCCCAACAGGTTGGCCGGATTGGGACCCGGGGCCCGGGCGAGACCAAGCTGGAGGAGGACCGGCGCCGGATCCAGTCCCGCATCGCCCGCCTGAAGCGGCAGCTGGCGGAGTTCCAGAAGACTCGGCGGGTGCAGTCAAAGGCCCGCGGGGAGAGCCGGGTTCGCAACGCCTCCCTGATCGGCTACACCAATGCCGGCAAGTCCTCCTTGTTGAATGCGCTGACTCGTGCCGACACTCTGGTCGAGAACCGGCTCTTCGCCACGCTCGACACCCGCACCAGGCGAATGCAGCTGGCGGGAGGGGAGACCTTCCTGCTCTCCGACACGGTGGGCTTCATCCGCAAGCTTCCCCACCAACTGGTGGAGGCGTTCCGGTCCACACTGGAGGCCGTGACCGAGTCCGACTTCTTGATCCATGTGGTCGACGGCTCCTACCAGGACCCTCAGGTCCAGGTGAAGGCGGTGCGCGAGGTGCTAGCCGAGATCGGAGCCGAGGAGCTTCCCCAGCTGCTTGTCGTCAACAAGTGCGACCTGGTCGGCAACATGGACGGTCTGCGGCGCGACTTCCCCGATGCGGTCTTCGTCTCCGCACTCACCGGCTTTGGCCTGGCGGAGCTGAGGGAGAGGATCGCGCGAATGGTCAGGGCGGCAGCCCGAATCTACGACCTGGTGATTCCGGCCTCCCGGGGTGACATCCTGGCCCGACTGCATGCCGAAGGCCAGATCCTGCAGTCAACGCTGAAAGGCGAGACCTACCTGGTCACGGCACGTCTCGAGCCCGCCTCGCTGTCGTTGTTCAAGGAGTTTTTGCCCGAAGGAGCCTTGGACCCGAGGAACCCTTAGCAGTACGCTTCCAGGCGGTCCAGGTAGCGCTCGAGGTCATAGACCATGGCCTGCTTGGCGGCATCGGGACGCACGGTCTCGCTCGGCCCCGGTCCCGCCGGGCTCCATGCGACCGCGGCGGATTCAAGCGAGCCCAACAACCGTCGAAGCGATTGCGTGGAGCGGCGGTCCGCGCTGGGCAGGTACTGGTCGACCGAAGCATAGGCGAGAAGCAGGTCGCCCCGGACCTCGTCCGGCTGATGGACAGAGTCCCTAAGCGCGTTGTCCAGATAGCGGGAGGCGCTCGTGATTGTGGGGCACTCGTAGCCGACTATGTAGGTGGTGCTGTTCATCCAGGTCCCGTGTGCTCCCACCGCGAGCTGCTCACAGGCGGAGCTGGCAAGGGCCAGCACCACCATGAGTCCGATGGACAGGGCTCTCCGCATGGGGGGGAATTTATTCGTGCGACTCGGTGACTTTTAGGGTCCATTGGCCGTGCCGCGGCCGACAAACGGCACCTGCTGACAACATCCGTAGCGCATCGGCCGCCAGTCTCCCGTGGCCCGCGGGTGGGACCTTTAGTATGGCCCTATGACCGCAGGATTCCAGCCGCCTCCCTATCCCCAGGACCGCCTGGCGGAGATCCGCCGCCTACCCGCTAAGGCGGGGCTCGAGCTGGTGGACCTCTCCATTGGGACGCCGGTCGATCCGGTGCCTCCTCTGGCCATGGAGCTGGCGGCCAGCCTTTCCCTTGCTCGCGGCTATCCCAGCTCGCCCGGATCGGTGCAGCTGCGTGAGGCGGCCTCGGCGTGGATGCAGGCTCGCTTCGGAGTGGAGGTGCCCGCCGGCCAGGTGGCGGCGACGGTGGGAAGCAAGGAGTTCGTGGCCGGCCTGCCGGCGTACCTGAAGCTGCGCGACCCCTCCCGGGACGTGGTGCTCTATCCGGCCGTCTCCTACCCGACCTATGCCATGGGCGCCGTCCTTGCAGGCTGCCGGCCGGTCGGGGTCGAGGCCGCTCCCGATGGCGAGCTCGATCTTGGCTCGGTCGAGCCCGAGCTGCTCGACCGCGCTCTGTGCTGCTGGGTCAACACTCCTGCGAACCCAACCGGGAAGGTTTCCGGTTACCAGAAGGTGGTCGCGGCGGGTCGGGAGCACGGCTTCCTCGTTGTGGCGGACGAGTGCTACGTGGAGTTCGTTTGGGATCGGCCGGCCCGCACGGTGCTCGAACACGGGACCGAGGGCCTGCTGGCGGTGCATTCGCTATCCAAGCGCTCCAACTTCGCGGGTGGGCGTGTCGGATTTTACGCCGGAGACCGTGAGCTGGTTCGTTATCTCTCGGAGGTGCGCAAGCACGCGGGGCTGATGATTCCCGGGCCGATGCAGGCCATCGGTGCGGCCCTCCTGGGGGACCAGGAGCACGTGGAGCTGCAACGCGGCCGCTACCGGGAGCGGCTGGAGATCTTGCTGGAAATCGCCGGCTCCCTCTCGCTGGGTGTGGAGATGCCCGAGGGCGGCTTCTATCTCTGGGCATGCGACCCCGATCGTGACGGCTTCGAGCTGGCGGCCATGGTCGCCGAGGCCACCGGCATCGTCGGCAGCCCCGGGGAATTCTTTGGGCCGAGCGCCCGCAATTGCCTTCGCATCGCGGCGGTCGCCCCCACTGAGAAGCTGCGAGCGATCGCCGCTAGCTTGAAGTGACGCAACCAGGAGGCGGAGGAGCCATGGAGCTTAAGGAGCGGATCGGGGAGATCTGGGCGGACCGGGAGAGTCTTGACCTTTCCTCCCAAGAGGTCCGGGGGGCGATCTCGGAGGCCATCGACGCGCTCGACTCCGGCACGGTGCGCGTTGCCGAGTACGGCACCGCCGGGGAGGTCGTCGTGCACGAATGGCTGAAGCAGGCGATCCTCCTGCTATTCCGGGCGTCCGGCGCGGAGGTGAGCCACTCGGGGCCCTTCGAGTTCCGGGACAAGATTCCCTTGAAGGGTCAGTACGAGAAGCTAGGCGTGCGAGTCGTGCCTGGCGCCTCCGCCCGCTGGGGTGCCTACCTCGCCCCGGGCGTGACCATGATGCCGAGCTACGTGAACATCGGCGCACGTGTCGGCGGTGGGACCATGGTCGACACGTGGGCGACCGTGGGCTCCTGCGCCCAGATTGGCGAGCGCGTGCATCTGGCAGGAGGCGTCGGCATCGGTGGGGTGCTCGAGCCCCCCCAGGCGGCGCCGGTCTTCATTGACGACGACGCCTTCATCGGTTCGCGTGCCATGATCACCGAAGGCGCGCGCGTGGGCAGCGGGGCCGTAGTGGGCGCGGGAGTGATCCTGAATCCCTCGATCCCAGTCATCGACACCGAGACCGGCCTGGAGGTCTCCCGCGGGGTGATCCCGCCGTGGTGCGTGGCGGTAGCAGGGTCGCGCAAGAGGGCGTACCCGGGCGGGGAGTTCTACCTGCCCTGCGTTCTGATCATCAAGCGCATGGCCGAAGGAGAGCGCCACGACAAGGCTGCGCTGAATGCGTTTCTGCGGGACGAGGGGATCGCCTTGTGAGCGATTTGGCCTCCGAGCTGGCGGACCTGACTGCGCGCCTGGTCGAGATACCGTCCGTCTCCCAGGAGGAGGGTGACATCGCCGACTTTGTGGAGCGCCTTCTTGGGCGGAACCCGGCGCTGGACGTAAGAAGAGTCGGGAACAACCTGGTCGCGACGATGCCCGGGTACGATCCCGGCTCAGGGGTGATCCTCGCCGGCCACCTGGATACGGTTCCCCCCTTCGGACCCCCCGGAGCGCGCCGCGATGGCGGTACCGTGGCCGGACTGGGAGCCGTGGATATGAAGGGCGGCGTCGCCGTGATGTGTCGCATGGCCCTCGAGCCGCCGACAGTGCCGGTGCGCCTGGTCTTCTACGCGGCAGAGGAGATTTCTCGCGTCCACTCAGGGCTTTTGCAGCTCGAGGCCGCCGCTCCAGAGCTGTTGTCGGCGGGAGTCGCGATTCTGATGGAGCCGACGGGCGGCATTGTCGAGGCCGGCTGCCAGGGAACCGCCAAGTTCAAGGTGCGGATCCGCGGCAGGAGGGCGCACACGGCGCGGCCGCATATGGGCGTCAACGCAATTCACGGAGCCCACCGCCACTTGGCGTGGCTGGATTCGGCAGCGGTTCAGGAGGTCGAGGTGGAGGGATGCCTATATCGGCCCTCCCTATCGGCGGTCTCGATCTCAGGGGGAGTCGCGGGCAACGTCGTTCCCGACGAGGTGGAGATTCAGCTGAACAGCCGTTTCGCTCCGACCGGCGATGACGAGGGATCTCTTGCCGCGGTGGCGGAGTCCATCTCCGCGGTCCTCGATGGCGCCCGCGGCGATTCGGTACTTTTGACGGACTGGGCTCCTTCCGCCCCGCCGAATCTCTCCAACCCAGTAATTGCCAGACTCATCCAGCGTACCGGGGGCGTGCGTGCGAAGCTGGGCTGGACTGATGTGGCTTTCTTCTGGGAACGCGGGATCGCGGCGTGCAACTTCGGTCCGGGCGATCCCGAACTGGCCCATACCGACTCTGAAGTGGTCGCAGAAGAGGATCTCGCCGCGGCCTGGTTATCGCTGCGAGAGGTCCTCCATTCCGTCGGCTGAGGGCGCGCCTCAGAACTCGCGCTGGAGGAACACGACCTTCCCGTAGATCTGTACCTCGTCGGCCGTGAAGTTCATCGGCGTGTAGGCGGGGTTGGACGGCTTCAGGGTTACCCGGTTCTGCCCCCGGTCGAAGTCGATCCGCTTGATGGTCGCCTCTTGCTGATCGAATATGCCGGCAACCACGATCTCGCCCACGTCGGCGGTGCTCTGCCGACGTGCGACCACCACGTCGCGCTCGAGGATCCCATCCCCGATCATCGAGTCGCCCTTTACCCGTAAGGCGAACAGCGCTCCGGCCGGGCCCAGATGCTGGGGCACGGCGACCATCTCCCCCGAGAAGTTCTGTTCGGCCAAGGTGCCAAGACCTGCCGCCACGTCGCCAAGCATCGGAACCTGCATGGTGGCGGACCCGATCCCGAGTTCGTGGCCCCGGGGAAGGTTCACGCGCAATGCTCGGGGCTTGGAGGGGTCGCGCTCCAGGAACCCCTGCTGCTGGAGCACCTTCAGGTGAAACTGGACCGAGGCCGGCGAGGCCAGTTGGCATGCTTCCCCGATCTCACGCACAGAGGGCGGGTATCCGCGGGTCCTCTGAGTGTGGTCAATGAAGTTGAGAATGTCGCGCCGCTTCTTGGTGAGAAGGTCGCTGGACGGGGCGCTGTCTGCCATACGGGGCAGTTTATCAGGCATTTGGCTCCGAATTCAGGAAATGTTCGATAAAAGCGAACGAACATATGTACGATGAAATAGTATACGTGTTCGAACAGGTCCTGGAGGTTGCGGCGATGATCGGTTTGCAGGAGCGTGGCGGGGCGGTAGGTTCCAGGGTTGGCGAGCGTGGGGCGCACAAGGCGCTCCGGCCTGGGCGCGCAAGGCGGAGTCGTGGAGTTCTCTTCGTGGCGCTGGTGCTCGGAGCGGGGCTGGCCTTCACGGAGATGCGCGACGCAGGTGCGAGCAGCGGGCTCGCATCCCAACAGGTTTATGTAGTGAAGCCCGGCGACACCCTTTGGTCCATCGCCAGCCGGTTTGCGGGCAACGGCAACGTCTCGGCACTGGAGTACAAGCTCTACAGCGAGCTTGGAACGACTCAACTTCAGCCCGGAGAACAGGTGCGCATCCCCTGATCTAGCCCCCGGCTCCGAGCCTGGGTCGCGGATTCCGCCGGTGCCTGGCCGGATTGGAGATGGCCATTGCGGGGGCTACGCTTGAGCAGGCGGGGCGAATTCGCTCCGGGTTTCAAGGGTGGCAACTGATGCGCTGTCCGACGTGCGGCGATCAAGAGGACCGGGTGGTTGACTCCCGGGTTATCGAAGAGGGTCGCAGCATCCGTCGTCGGCGTGAATGCCTTTCCTGTCATTACCGCTATACGACCTTCGAACGCATAGAGGAGGGTCCGCTTTGGGTGCAGAAGCGGTCCGGCGATAGAGAGGTCTTCGAGCGTTCCAAGCTTCTGGGTGGAATCGCCGCCGCGCTCAAGAACCGCCCGATCTCGGAGGAACGGATCGAGACCCTCGTCAACGAACTGGAAGACACGCTGCGACTTCGGGGATCGCATGTGAAGAGTTCGGAGATAGGCGCGCTGGTCCTTACTCGCTTGCGGGAACTGGATAAAGTGGGCTATCTGCGCTTTGCCTCCGTGCATAAATACTTCGAGGAGGCAGAGGACTTCGAAAGGGAAGTCGCTGAGCTGCGGGTGAAGAACACCGAGGAATAGATGTTGCCGGCGACGTCGCACGGGACCGGCTGGTGACTGGAGCATGAGTTGAGTTGGCAGCGGGTGTCGGATCAGGCCGAAATTGCGGCCAGCGCAGAAGAGGTCTTTGACCTACTGGCCGATGCGCGCAAGCACGCTCTGCTCGACGGATCGGCCAGCGTAAAGGGTGTCGTGGAGGCCCCTGAGCGCCTTTTCCTGGGGGCAAGGTTTCGAATGTCGATGAAGATCGGCGTGCCCTACAGGATGACCAACCTGGTCGTCGAATTCGACGAGGGGCGGCTGATCGCATGGCGCCACTTCGGCCGCCATATCTGGCGCTACGAAATCGAGCCGTTGGAGGCCGGGCATTGTAGGGTTACCGAGACCTTCGACTACGAACACGCGCGCTCACCCCTCCTTTACGAGGTGATGCACATCCCGGAGAAGAACCTGACCTCGATAAGGGCGACGCTGCTCAATCTGCAGCTGCACTTCAGCTCCTAGCGCCGTGCCCGGTCGCAAGTGAGACCACCAGGGTGCGGAGCTCATCGTGGACGGCGCCATTGGTCGCGACCGTCATGGCGGACCCGGGAGAGGGCTCGAGCCCCCCGGTCACCTTTCCGCCGGCCTCTTCAACGATTAGCGCCCCGGCCATGAAGTCCCAGGGCCACAGCCCGCTTTCGTAGTAGCCATCCAGCTCCCCGCAGGCGACCATGCACAGGTCAAGCGAGGCGGCTCCGGCGCGACGGATGTCTCTGACAAGGGGAATGATCTCAGAGAAGATCGCCCCCTGCACCTTGCGCACCTCGGAGGCGTAGCCGAACCCTGTGGCAATCAGGGATTCGGACAGACGGCTTCGTGTGGTGACCTGGATGCGCTTGCCGTCCACGAATGCCCCCTTGCCGCGTGCCGCCTCATAGAGCCGGTCACGCGGAACGTCGAGCACCACGCCGCAGACCGTGGTGTCCTGGGAGAGGTCCCGGACTGCAATCGAGATGGCAAAGGCGGGAAAGCCATAGATGAAGTTGGTCGTGCCGTCGATCGGATCCACCACCCAGGCGTACGGGCCGTCTCCGCCGGCGTCACCGAACTCCTCACCGACGATGCGGTCCTGCCCGAAATCTTCGCGGATGCCGGCCACCAGCAACTTCTCCACCGCGCGGTCAACGTCGGTGACCATGTCGGTGACGGAGGTCTTGGTGGTGACGCTGAGGGAGGGGTCCGGGCCGGAGATTCGCGAGAGTATCAGTTCCTGGGCCTGGCGGGCGTATCCGCTCGCCGCTTCGAGCCGGGCTGTCACTTCGTTTTCCTGCATGGCTACACGATATTTGGGCGGGGCTGCGAGCGGGTTGGAGGCGCCTGGGGATTAGCGGGCGGCATGGCGGAGCCTTAGGATCGATGGGTGTGAATGAATTACAAGTTGATCTGCGCTCCGACACCGTCACACGCCCCACCGCGGCCATGCGCCGTGCCATGGCGGAGGCCGAAGTCGGTGACGACCTCTACGGCGAGGACCCCACAGTTGCCAGGTTGGAGGCTCTTTACGCCGAGATGGTCGGCAAGGAGGCCGCAGTGTTCGTCCCCTCCGGGGTGATGGCGAACCAGGTCGCCATTCGCACCCACACCCGGCCGGGTAGCTTCGTGGTGGCCGGAAGCTCCCAGCACGTGGTGGTATTCGAGTATGGTGGCTCGGCACGTAACGCGGGTGTGCAGTTCATGACGGTGAACGACTCCTCGGGTGCTTTCGGAGCCGCCGACGTCGAGGAGGCGCGATCCGCGCTCGGCTATTACGAGGCTCCGCTCTCGCTTATTTGCGTCGAGAACACCCACATGCCCTCCGGAGGACGGGTGTGGAGCCTCGAGGCCCTGGCGGGGATCCGCCGGGCGGTTGGGGACCTTCCCATTCACATGGATGGTGCCAGGCTCTTCAATGCCCAGGTCGCGACAGGGATCCCTGCGGCACGCATTGCGGCCGCCGCGGATTCGGTGATGTCGTGTGTCTCCAAAGGGCTCTGCGCGCCGGTCGGCTCGGTGCTGGCCGGCAGCCGCGACTTCATCAAGAGGGCGCGCTACGAACGCGGGGTGCTCGGCGGTCAGATGCGGCAGGTCGGCATTCTGGCGGCCGCCGGGATCGTCGCCCTCGAGACCATGGTCGAGCGCCTCGCCGAGGACCACGTGCGGGCCAGGGTGCTGGCTGCAGCGGTGAACGAGCGGTTTCCCGGGTCCATGGGCGAGGCGCCGGTCCCCGAGACCAACATTGTCGTCTTCGACCATCCGGATGTGGAGCACCTTTCCAAGGAACTGGCGCAAGCGGGGGTGCTCGCCAACCCCATCGGCAACCGGCGAATGCGGCTGGTGACCCACCATGATCTGACAGATGAGCAGGTAGCTTACGCCGCCAAAGTGATTAGCGGCCTGGACGGGGCCTGAGGTGCCCTCTGGAGCAGGTGACGGTTAGATGCGTATCATGGCCGAGACTCCGGCCCGGGCACTGTGCGTCTTCGCGCATCCGGATGACGCCGACATAGGGGCCGGCGGAACGATCGCGCGCTGGAGCCGGGGCGGGTCCGAGGTGTGCCTGGTTGTGGCGGCACAGGGAGAGAAGGGGACAACCGACCAGATGGCCGAGCCGGGCGCGCTGGCCGCCAAGCGAGCCAAGGAGCTGGCCGCGGCGGCGGCGGAGCTGGGAGTGGCCCGCGTGGAAATGCTCGGATATGGCGACGGCGAAGTTGAGAACACCTCCGAGTTGAGGGAACGTCTGGTCCGCATGGTCCGTGAGTTCCGGCCCGAGGTGGTGCTGAGCCATGATCCGACGGCGACCTTCTTCGGCGCCACGTATTTCAACCATCGGGACCATCGCGAACTGGGCTTTGCAATCCTGGATGCGGTCTTTCCGGCCAGCCACCTTCCGCTTTACTTCCCCCAGGCGGGACCGGCCTACCGGGTGCCGCTGGTGCTTCTCTCCGGGACGCTGGAAGGTCAAGTTGCAGTGGACGTTCTCGGGACGCTGGAGGCAAAGCAGCGGGCGGTGGCCGCCCATTCCTCACAGGTTGGCAAGCGGGGGCCAGAGGTCGAGAGATCGATCGAGGCCACGGCGAGGGGCTTGGGGCGCCGGGTTGGGCTTCAGGCGGCGGAGATCTTCAGGGAGATGCGTAACGAGGCAGGGGAGCGATGAACAGGATCAAGGTGGTCGGGACCGGGCATCACGAGCGCGCCGAGTTTGCGGCAGCTCTCATTCCGAGGCTGGCGTCGGCGGGCTTCAGGGTGGTCGTGAGGGCCGACCTGCGCCCGAGGTTGGCGGCGGATCTCTCCTCCATGCTGCAGGCCGGCGCGGAACTGGTCAGGCTGGAGGGCTCGGGCATCGCGGCGCTCGTCGTGGCGGAAGCCGAGTCCGGGCGGTTGGACGCGGCGGAGGAATCCATGGGCCCGGAGGCGCTCGAGGTCGTGCTGGCTGCGGGCAGCGGTGTGGCCCGGGCCGAGATCGAGCTTGCGGATGAAGCCGCTCGTGAGCGCCTCTCGGCCGTGCTGGCGGCAGGGGTGAATTAGGACCCATTGCTCCTAGGGGATAAAGCAACAACTGAGCTGCACCGACTTATGATGTTGGGGCGCTCGATGTAGGATGTACCCAGAAGAGAAGCGGCCAGGTTCCGGCAGCTATGGTTTCAAAGGAGGAGTGCGGTGCCTCTTTCGGAACACGAGCAGAACATACTGCGTGAAATTGAGAAGAACTTCTACGAGTCGGACCCGAGCTTCGCTGCGCGCGTCCGTGAGGAGACGGTATATAAGCACGCGGGCCGCAATTGCAAATGGTCTGCGCTGACTTTCATCATCGGCCTGGCCTTTACCATTCTCACCTTCTCCATTTCGGCCATCCTCGGCAGCGTCGGCTTCGCGCTGATGCTCGCCTCGGCCATAGTCTTCGAGCGCAATCTGCGCCGGCTGGGCAAGGCCGGCTGGGCCGAGCTCACCGGCTCTCAGCGTGGCGCATCCACGAAGGACCTCGGCAGCAAACTGCGCAAGCGGTTCGGCTCCAAGGACGCCTAGGGGTGCTCGTTCGGCGGCGCCGTCCGTGCCCGCCGGCGGGAGTTCTGATTAGGCCTTTGTAAGGCACGCGTCGTCGTATAGGTTTCAAGGCATGGACATGAACTATCCGGCCGAAGCCGAAGCCTTTCGTTCCGAGATCCGCGAATTCCTCTCCACGAACCTGCCGGCCGGCTGGACGGGCACCGGTGGACTGCCAGAGGAAGAGGTGGCGGCCTTCACCGACTCCTGGAGAGAGACTCTTTACAAGAACGGGTACTTGGCGCTCACCTGGCCTACCGAGTACGGCGGTGCAGGGCGGCCCTGGCTAGACCAG
>JAJYPE010000009.1 GCA_021795585.1 Actinomycetes bacterium
AAGCACCTTGCTGAGGTGGGCCGAGACGTTGGCTGGCTCCGCGGTCACGGGGATGGGCTTTACCAAGAGCCTGTACGAGCGAGAGCGGTTCGAAGAGATCATGCACGTTGCGGCGGAGATCCGCAGCGCGGCGGCAATTGCCGGGATCGGCTTCGAGGATGGTGCTTCGGCTGACGACATCGTTGAATTCTGGCGCTCGACCATCGGTGAAGGGATTCCCGGATACGTGACGCCCAAAAGCACCGTGGCGGCGGTGGTCGGAAACGACGATGGGGAGATCCTGCTGGTTCAACGCGCCGATTCGGGCATTTGGCTTTACCCAACGGGCTGGGCCGACGTCGGCTACTCCCCCGCCGAGGTCGCGGTCAAAGAGGTTCGGGAAGAGACAGGGATCGAAGTCGAGCCGGTCAGGCTGCTCGGGGTCTACGATGGCCTGCGCCGCGGCTTTACGGCGGTACCGCTGTATTCCATGATGTTCTATTGCAAAGCGCTAGGGGGCACGCTCAAGGCGCATCCCCTGGAGTGCAGGGACGTGGGCTGGTTTTCGCGTGACCATCTGCCCGAGCCGATGATCAGGCCCGAGCGTTGGACCCCGATGGCTTTTCGCGCCATAGACGGGTTCGACGGCCCGACCTATTTCGACCCGGTTCGCGAGCCGCTTTGGTTCCAGGAAGGCGCCTGAGGACTCAGTCGATATCGCGTCGTATCTGGCGGAGGTAGTCCTCGGCCTCTTCGGCCAGATCGGTGGCGAGCCCGCTCGGATCGGTGGAGACGTACTCCTCGAGCCCGATGGCCTCGTCCTCCTCTTCCTCGCTCTCGAAGCGGGAGAGATAGCTGAACACCTCGTCGTCCGACTCCATGATCTTGGTGATGGCGTCTTCGTACTCGGCGACCGCGGCATCAAATTCGCCGGCGTCGAGATCGAGCTTGAAGAGCTCGCTTACCTTGGCGACCAAAGACTGCGCTGCCTTGGGCGAAGGCGTTTGAGCCAGATAGTGTGGGACGCTCGACCAGGCGATGGCAAGGGGTATGCCCAGATTCTCGAGTTCGACCTGGACGCTGCCCATGATGGTCGTGGGACCCGTGTAGTGGTCCGGCATCAGGCCGAGCGAGCGCATCAGGCGCGGCGTATTGGACCGAACGGTCGTCTCGGCGGCGACGTTGTGAGGCGCATGGACGATCTGTCCGCCAAGGAAAATGACCTCATCGGGGTTGACGCTCCGAATCGCTTCGACCACGAGCGCGCTGTAGCTGCGCCAGCCCACACGCGGTTCGAGGAAGCTCATCAGGGCTACTTCGCGCCCGCTCGGCTTGTCCCGGCCAAGATAGATGTCGATAGTCGGCCAGTCGAGGATGCGCTGGGAACCCGACTGTGAGACGAAGGGGCGGGCCTCGTCGTAGCTGACGTAAGCATCGACGTCGATCTCGGCGATCTTCTCGGCGTCAAAAGCGTCACGCATGAAGCTGAGCGCCAGAAATCCCGAGCGTGCAGGGTCGTCCTCACCGTCGAAAACCGCAATGAGCAGGGGCCGGACTGGTTTGGGAGGGCGACGTGCGAACCAGCGGATCTCAGCCATACATACCACCTTAGCGCGGTGCGAAGAGGGGTCTGGAGAAACGCCGGGCATTCGCTCGCACCTTGTCCGCGACCTGCTCCGGCTCAGTGATCACGCTGCAGGCGGAGGCCCAGCGAGGTGACCGGCTCATCCTGGTAGCCAAGGGAGGCGTAGAAGGCGAGAGCGGCCTCGTTCCCATCCCTCACCTGGAGATTGATTTTTGGGCACCCGCGTTCTTGCAGCAGCGCGGCCGCCCGCCACATAAGCGCGGTGCCAACCCCTTTGCGCTGCCTGCTCGGCAGGCTGGCGAGGTAGTTGATCCAGCCGCGATGCCCGTCGTAACCGGCCATCACGGACCCGATAACCTCGTCGCCGTCCTCGGCGATTAGGAATCCCCAGGATGAGTCGGCCATCTTGCGCTCGATGTCCCGCCACGGGTCGTTTTGGGGCTTGACGAGTTCGCAGGCCCGCCAAAGCGCCACCACTTTCGAGGCGTCCTCGGGACGGAAAGGTCGAATCAGCATCCGGCAAGGTTAACGGAGGCCCGAGCCATCGTCAACGTGCCGGAAGCGGCGAATGCCGCCGCCGGCGTGACCGCAGTAGACCAGACTCGCGACCGGTGAGACGCCGGTCGGATGCTTAGATGATCACCATGCAAGAGGAGATCGTCATCGAAGAGTTGGTCGAGGCCGGCCAGGCCGAGCTGGAGCAGCTGAACGCGCTCCTGCCCCAGCTCTCGCGTTCCGCGCCTCCACTGGGCGACGCGGAATTTGCCCGCATCATTTCGGACCCGGACGTGCATCTCTTAGTGGCTAGGCGCGATGGCCGGATGGTGGGTTCGCTCACTTTGGTCATCTTTCCCATTCCGACCGGCAGTCGAGCCATCATCGAGGACGTCGTCGTGGATGGGGGCGCTAGGGGTGGGGGCATCGGAGAGAAGATGGTCGCCCATGCGCTGGTAGTGGCAGCCGACGCGGGTTCGCGGACGGTCGATCTGACTTCGCGTCCAGATCGGGAGGCGGCGAACAGGCTCTACCAACGGGTCGGATTCGAGCTGAGAAAGACGAATGTCTACCGATACCAACGATGATCGGCCTCCCAGCTGAGCGAGTACGGTTGGCCTGCGCCGCATGTCCCATCGCGCGGCACCCAGACGTCCTCGGCCCGCCCTGAGGCGGCCGGACAGGGCCCTGGGCGTGCCCAAATCGATCGGTGACTGAGTGGGCGTCCGCGGCGGTTCTAGGGGCCACAGGCGCAAGTGCCGATCCCTATTGCGCCCGAAGGCCTTAGAGTAGACCACCCTTGTCCTGTATCTCCCAGGCGTGGTCCAGCACGTGCCAGGCGATGCGGCGCATGGCGTAGCCCGGCGGCCACTTGCCCCCCCGTGCTCCTGTGGCGAGTACGTTGCCGAGCGCCGAGCGCTGCTGTTCCCAACTCGTACGGGGCGCCACTCGGATGCCTAGCTTGGAGGCGTACGCACGCTCGGCCTCTCGCACATGTGAAATGACGCCTGCGGTGTCGCGGCCGCCTCCGCGTGGCCCTTTGCGAAGCTCAGCAGGAGCCGCCTCCGCCGTGGAATCGAAATAGCGCCAGCAAGAGGCGACCAGGAGCGCCTGGCGCTGGATCTCCTCAGGCTCCATCGGAGTTTCGTCCCAGGGCCCAACGGCATCCGGCGCTCCAAAGTCGGTCGTGGAGTTGCCGGGGATGTGTCCTACCACTTCGAACTCGTGTGGAAGAGCCGCTTCCTCCGCGATCGCCAGGTAGCGACCACGGTAGGCCTCCATAGCCTCCAGGGCCGCCTCGTCCCCCGCGGCTTTCCTGCACCAGCCGGGCCAGTCAAGCGCCACCGCAAAGGTGACCTTTCTGCCTTCCTCGAAGTAAACCCGAATCTTTTCCAAGGCGCGCTCCCCCCTACTGGCGCAGCGACCGGCTGCCCGCGCCTCGACACCTCCAGCATTTATCAACAAATGTGACTTTGTCAATCTCCCGCCATGTGCCTATTGTGGGGTATTGCCCGGGCCAGGGCGAGGCAAGTGCCATGCCCCCCGGCCAGGGCCTGCGGGCGGGAGTTTTGCCCGACGGACAGGTGCTAGATACTGAAGGAACTTTTAGGAGGCGACCTTCATGCCCGAGACAATCACGATCACCGACAACCGAACGGGGAAGTCGCTAGAGATTCCCATCCAGAATGGCGGAGTAGCGTCGGCGGAATGGCAGAAAATCCTGCCCGGCATTTGGTTCCACGACCCGGGCTTGACCACCACGGCCATGACCGAGAGCGCAATCTCATACCTGGATGGAGATGCGGGAATTCTCCGCTATCGCGGATACCCGATTGAGCAGCTCGCTGAGGAGTCCACCTATCTCGAGGTGGCTTACCTCCTGCTCAAGGGGGAGCTTCCCAATGAGGAGGAGTACAAGAAGTGGGTCTCCGACATCACCCACCACACCTTCATTCATGAGAACGTGCGCAAGCGCTTCCTGGAAGGCTTCCATTACGACGCACACCCGATGGGGATGCTGGTATCTGCGATCGCTGCGCTGTCCACCTTCTATTTGGACGCCAAGGACATCTTCGATCCGGCGGCCCGGGAGAAGCAGATCGTCCGGCTGATCGCCAAGATGCCGACGCTTGCCGCGGCGGCACATCGGTTCAGTGTTGGCATGCCCTTCGTCTATCCCGATAATGACCTCCCCTTCGCTGCGAACTTCCTCTCCATGATGTGGAAAGTCGCCGAGCCGCACTACAACGCGAACCCGGCGCTGGTCAAGGCGATCGACGTCCTCTTCATACTCCACGCCGACCACGAGCAGAATTGCTCAACCACGGCCATGCGGACCGCAGGCTCGGCGCACGCTGATCCGTACTCATCCGCTGCCGCTGCCGCAGCCTCCCTTTACGGGCCCCGCCACGGAGGGGCGAACGAGGCAGTGGTGCGCATGCTCACCGAGATCGGCTCGATGGATAACGTCGAGGACTATGTGAAGTCCGTCAAAGAGGGCCGTGGAAGGCTGCAGGGCTTTGGTCACCGCGTCTACAAGAATTACGATCCACGCGCGCGCATCATCAAGCGCGTCGCGGACGAGGTCTTCGAGGTCACCGGAAAGAACCCTCTGCTTGACATAGCCCTCAAGCTGGAGGAAGTTGCCCTAAGCGACGATTACTTCATTTCGCGGCGCCTCTACCCGAATGTCGACTTCTATTCCGGAATCATCTACCAGGCCATGGGCTTCCCCGTGGACATGTTCCCGGTGCTTTTTGCGATACCGCGCATGTCGGGATGGCTGTCACACTGGTCCGAGCTTCTCGATCAGGACTCCAAGATCGTCCGGCCGCGGCAGGTCTACGACGGACCGCCCGAGCGCAAGTACGTCCGGATGGATCAGCGCTGAAGCATCTTGGATAAGAGATCAACGGAAGGGCGCCGGGAGACCGGCGCCCTTCTTCGCATCCCGGCGCCGGTATCTCAGGAGCGGGACGTTTGCCAGGCGTAATGTGCCGTTATCCCCTGGAAGGAGGATCTCGCATCACCATAACTTGGGGTCGGGAGCTGTGGTCATAGCTCCTCGAGCCAAGGTGAAAGGATCCCGAGATGGGGTTGCTGGTCCTTGTGTTCCCACTTACCGCACTGGGAATGCCAACCGCCTTCGCTGTGAGCCGGCATGACGATGCGTTGGGCCGAGCGCTGGCATTGCGCCGCGTCGGTCTCGGCATCGTCCTGGTCTTCGCAGCAATGTCGGCAGTGTTCATGGCAGGCGCGGCGCTCGACAACCCTGGGGGCTGGGCTGCGATCGGCATGATCGCGGCTTGGACGGTGCCCCTCGGGGCGCTTGCCCTCTTTGGCTGGCTCAGGCCACGCCTGGCTTTACGGGTGCTCTTGGTTGCCGCTATTACGCTCATTGCGCTGGATGCCCTGACCCTGGTCGGGGTTCATTCCGTGCAGATTTTCCAGCACGACTATGGACCGGCGCGTGACATCGCGGGCGTCGTGCTCATGGCTGCGCTCGGTGTGGTTGGCTACAAGATTCCGGGGCGGGCGGCGCGCCTGGCCGTTGTCACCTTCGCCCTGCCCTTGGCTATAACAGCGATTGCGGAGCCCGCCGGCGCCGTGGTCTCAATGCTCCTGTTCAGCTCGCCCCCGCTGGTGGCCGCCGCTTACCACCTCGCCGCCGAGCACATGATCGCGCCCAGGGAAGCCGAGTCGGAAAGCGTTCCCTCAGGGATCGCGGCCTGAGGCGCGTCAACGCTTTACTCGGATGAGTCCTTCCTGGACGACCGAGACAACCAGCCGCCCGTCGTGCGAGAAGATCTGGCCGCGGGCAAAGCCCCGGGATCCGGAGGCGGTAGGGCTCTCCTGATCGTACAAGAACCATTCGTCGGCCCGGAAGGTTCGATGGAACCACATCGCATGGTCGAGGCTTGCCCCCATAACCCCTGGCTGGTCCCAAGCGATGTCATGCGGCATCATTACCGAGTCGAGCAGTGTCATGTCGGAAGCGTAGGCGATCACGCACGCGTGGAGCAGGGGATCGTCGGGAAGGATGCCGTCCGCGCGCATCCATACTTGTTGCCGAGGAGGACGTGGGCCGGATGTTCTTACCATGTTTGGCTCGCCGATGTAGCGCTGGTCGAGCGGTCGTGGTCTGGAGTACCACTCGCCCATGCGCCTCGCGACCGGCGCGAAAAGTTCCTTGAAGGTGGGGAGCATGTCGGGGGTGGGCACATTCGGCATCGGGGTCGAATGCTCCAGGCCCTCTTCGTGCTTCTGGAACGAGGCGGAGAGATTGAAGATAGCTTCACCACGCTGCACGGCGACCACTCGTCGGGTCGTGAACGACTTGCCGTCGCGGATCCGGTCGACGAGATAGAGAATGGGGATTGACGGGTCTCCAGGGCGCAGAAAGTACGCGTGCAACGAGTGAACGTCGCCGAGGCTTACGGTGCGTCCGGCGGCCACTAGAGCCTGGCCGGCTACTTGCCCTCCGAAGACTCTCATTCGATGCTCCTCGGGCGAGTACCCACGGAAGATGTTCTCCTCGATCTGCTCCAGATCGAGGAGCTTGACCAGGTCTTCCAGCGGCGACTCGTCGTGCATTCCAGGAAGCTTAAGCGCCTTTTGGCGACCGGGCGCGCCAAAGTAGTTTGGGTCTTGGCGCCGAAAGCCAATTAGAATCTCCGAGGTTGGCTGCGATTCGGCTTTGGGGCTGTGCAACGACAAGCGCGACGAGGTAATGCATTGAACTTGGTCTCCTGGCTACTCGACAAGTACCGCAGCAGCGAAAGCTTCGTGAAGGCGTTTCGCTATTCGGTTACCTCCGGTGTATCTGTCATCGTCGGGCAAGTAGTCCTTTTTGCACTGTTCGGACTTTCGCGGCGCTTCACCGCAATCACCTCGAACGTGATAGCCACCGCCGTATCCGCCGTCCCGGCTTATTACATGAACAGGGCGTGGGCGTGGGGCAAGACCGGAAGATCGCACTTCTGGAAGGAGATCTTCCCTTTCTGGGGGCTGGCTTTTCTGGGCCTGGGTATCTCGATCTACGCGGTCGCCATGGCCGACACGTATGCGAGGTCGCATGGCTATACCCACATGAGTACTGCGCTGCTGGTGAACCTGGCATCGATAGCCGCCTTCGGCGTCCTTTGGGTGGGCAAGTTCTTCATCTTCAATCGCTTCCTCTTTGCCACTGACCCGGCAGGTGCCGGCATGGACGTCGATCTTCCAGAAGCCGTCTAGGGGGATTCCGGGGCGAAACCTGCCCGCGCAGTCGATCCTCGGGCTTGATCGTCCGAACGTGGAGAAATAGCGCGCGTGGAGGACTGAGGCCGTCTGTGTCCGCGCGGGGGTTCAGCTAGCCAGATCGGAGCGTAGACGCTCCTCGATCATGGCGTCGATGCCCTCCAGGAGCTGCATGGAGAGTGTGCCGAGATAGGCCGCCACCGGACCTGAAGTTTCTGAAGCAAGCGACTCAGCCTCGGCGGAGAATTCGCGGGCGGCTGAGAGACTTTTCTCAAGTGCGCCGGAGACGATGATCTCGCGCCGCGCGATGGCCAGCTCGGCAGGGGATATGGTGCGGCTGCGACCTTGTCCGAGTATCCCGGGCAATTGCCCTTGGCCGCCGGCCTGAAGCGCGTAGATGGTCGGCAGGGTGTAAACGCCTTCCAAGAGATCCTGCGCCGGCGCCTTGCCAAGTATGTCGCTGGTGCCGACAATGTCGAGCACGTCATCGCGGATCTGGTACACCATCCCGAAGAGGTAGCCGATCCGCTCCAGGCGGGCGGCGCTTTCGCTTTCCACACCGGCCGCCAGCGCTCCGATCTTGGCCGAGGTTGCCATGAGGGACGCGGTCTTACCCGCAATCGCCTCCTGGTACTGCTCGACGGTGCGCTCGATCTTGAAAGTGGAGTTGACTTCGAGGATCTGGCCCTCGCAGAGCCGTGCCAAGGTATCGGCAAGTAGTTCCGCAACGTCCTGACCCAGCCTGGCGGCTATTCCTGCCGCCCGGGCAAGAAGGAAGTCGCCGACTACGATGGCTACGAGGTTCCCCCACTTGGTGTTGACGCTCGGTGCGCCCCGGCGCGTGGTGGCGTCGTCCATCACGTCATCGTGGTAGAGGGAAGCCAGGTGTACGAGCTCGACGGCAACGCCTGCCAGAAGAACCGAGTCGTCGATCGGGGCTCCGGCAGAAGCTGCTCCGGCTATTGCCAGTGTCGGGCGGATGCGCTTGCCACCAGCTCGGATGAGGTGAGTGGCGACATCGGAGAGCACAGGATCGGAGGTAGACACCGACTCGGCGAGCAGCTTCTCCAGCCGGCCCATATGCTCTTGGTAACCCTCGAGGGGGATGTCGGACAGGAGTTGCACCTCTCTCAGGCTAGGACAATCGGCCCGCGAAGTTGTAATGCACGCGAAAAAAAGGGTACAGGGGCCGCCAAGAGTGGTAAATGTCCGATTCAGACCCGGCTGGCCTGCACCGATGTGATATTAGGAGCCTGCACCGGGACCCTCCGCGCAGGCGTCAAGAGTGCGGCTGAGAGAGCCGGAGGCGATGTGAAATGGATCACTCCTCCAGGTGGCGCCGGACAGGCGGAACGAAACCGCGAAGTTGCTTGTTATACATGGGCAAAAGTTGATTGATCTGCTCTGATCATCCGAGGAGAGATTTGGAAATTAGACTGATGAGTGTTCATGCAGCCCTGACGCGGAGGCGGAATCATGTTTGAGCGATTCACGGATAGGGCGAGACGGGTTCTGGTTCTTGCACAGGAAGAGGCTCGGCTACTCAACCACAACTTCATTGGCACGGAGCACATCCTCCTGGGATTGATCCACGAGGGCGAAGGCGTCGCCGCCAAAGCTCTTGAGAGCCTCGGCATTTCGCTTGAGGCTGTCCGTGAGAAAGTGGAGGAGTTGATCGGGCCGGCATCCGGTCCGTCGGCTGGCTCGCCTCCGTTCACGCCTCGGGCCAAGAAGGTCCTTGAACTCTCGCTTCGCGAGGCACTTCAGCTCGGCCACAACTACATCGGCACAGAGCACATGCTCCTCGGCCTCGTACGCGAGGGCGAAGGCGTGGCTGCTCAGGTCCTGACCTCACTTGGCGCCGATCTTTCGCGGGTTCGCCAGCAGGTGATCCAGATTCTCTCCGGTTATCAGGGTCGCGAGACCGCTGGTGCGGGCGTCGGCCAGTCCTCCTCTCAGGAGCAGACCTCCGGGTCTCCTGTGCTGGACCAGTTTGGCCGCAACCTGACCCAAATGGCCAGGGACAAGGAATTGGACCCGGTCGTCGGACGCGACAAGGAGATTGAGAGGGTCATGCAGGTCCTCTCGCGCCGTACTAAAAATAACCCGGTTCTGATCGGCGAGCCCGGCGTTGGAAAGACAGCAATCGTCGAGGGCCTGGCCCAGAAGATCGTGGCCAACGACGTGCCGGACACGCTTCGCGGTAAACAGCTTTATACGCTCGACCTCGGATCGCTGGTGGCGGGAAGCCGCTACCGTGGCGACTTCGAGGAGAGGCTGAAGAAAGTCCTGAAGGAAATAAAGACCCGCAAGGACATCATCCTGTTCATCGACGAGCTCCACACCCTGGTGGGTGCTGGGGCCGCCGAAGGGGCGATTGACGCCGCATCGATTCTGAAGCCCATGCTTGCGCGTGGAGAGCTGCAGACCATCGGTGCGACGACGCTCGACGAATACCGCAAGCACCTTGAGAAGGATTCCGCCTTGGAGCGGCGCTTCCAGCCGATAAAGGTGGGAGAGCCCGCGCTCGAGCACACCATCGAGATCCTGAAGGGGCTGCGCGACCGGTATGAGGCGCACCACAGCGTGACCATCACCGACCAGGCGATCGTGGCCGCGGCCAACTTGGCCGATCGGTACATCGCGGACAGGTACCTTCCTGACAAGGCCATCGACCTCATCGACGAGGCCGGCAGCCGCCTGCGCATTCGGCGTATGTCGATGCCGCCCGAACTCCGCTCCCTCGAGGACGAGATCACTCTTATTAGGCGCGAGAAGGAGGCCGCGGTGGAGCGGCAGGCCTTCGACGAGGCCAAGAGGCTTGCCCAGAAGGAGAAGGAGCGTACAGACGCCAAGACTGCGCTCGAGTCGGAATGGAAGGCTTCCGGTCAGGACCTCTTCGACGTTGTCGACGAGGATGTCATCGCGGAAGTCCTTTCGAACTGGACCGGGATTCCGGTCTACAAGTTGACCGAGGAAGAGACGGCAAAGTTGCTCAGGATGGAGGACGAGCTCCACAAGCGCGTCGTCGGCCAGGAGGAGGCCATCAAGGCTCTCTCCAGGGCCATCCGGCGCACGCGTGCGGGGCTCAAGGATCCTCGCAGACCGAGCGGGTCGTTCATCTTCCTTGGACCGACCGGCGTTGGAAAGACGGAGCTGGCCAAGACGCTCGCAGAGTTCCTCTTTGGGGATCAGGATGCGCTTATCCAACTGGACATGAGCGAGTACATGGAGAAGCACACCGTTTCTCGGCTTGTGGGCTCTCCCCCCGGTTACGTCGGCTACGACGAGGGTGGTCAGTTGACCGAGGCCGTGCGCCGCAAGCCCTTCTCGGTGGTTCTTTTCGACGAAGTCGAGAAGGCCCACCCGGATGTCTTCAACGCGCTTCTCCAGATTTTGGAGGATGGGCGCTTGACGGATGCCCAGGGCCGTTCCGTGGACTTCAAGAACACTGTGCTGATCATGACCTCGAACCTCGGGACAGGCGACCTTCGCAAGTCGACCGTGGGCTTCTCGAAGTCGAGTGAGGCGGTTACCTACGAGGCCATGAAACGCAAGGTGAACGACGCTCTCAAGGCTCACTTCAAGCCGGAGTTCCTCAACCGTATCGACGACGTGATCGTCTTCCACGAGCTGAGCAAGGAGGAGGTGACCGAGATTGTCGACCTGATGGTTGTGCGTATTGCCAAGCAGCTGGAGTCGATGGGCATCGGTATCGTCCTTACTCAGTCCGCGAAGGAGCTGATAGCGGACAAGGGGTACGACCCGACACTCGGCGCCCGCCCGTTGCGGCGCGCGCTGCAGCGGATGGTCGAGGACCCGCTTTCCGAGCGTCTGCTCTGGAAGGAGTTCCGGGTCGGTGAGACCATAGTGGTCGATGCCGCGGACGGTGAGGTCACATTCCGCGCGGTGGAGGGCCTCGAGCCCGCCTCCTCGATCGAGTTGGCCGAGACGGGCACCGCTCCGCCGGAGATCTGATCGAGCCGCTCGTAAGTTGAGAATGCATTCCAAAGGAGGCCGGGCGATAAGCCCGGCCTCCTTGTTTGTCGCCGGCCATGGCGTCACGCCCAGTGGCTAGGGTCGAGGCGATGAAGGGCCGAAACGACCAGAAGTTCGTCTGCGCCGCATGTGGGGCACGCCACGCCACTTGGCTTGGGCGATGCGGAATCTGCGGGGATTGGAACACGATCGAGGCCCTGCGTGACCAGCCGGCGGCCTCCGGCAAGGCTGCCGTAGCGACGGTGCTTTCAGACGTTGACGCGTCGAAGGTTGCGCGTATCCCCACCTCATTGAGCGAAGTGGATCGGGCAATGAGCGGCGGCCCGGTTCGAGGTTCCACGGTGGTGATCGGAGGCGAGCCTGGAATAGGCAAGTCGACGCTCGCCCTCGCGATGGCGGCCCACGCATCGCGAAGCGGCCTGCGCACACTGTACGTGAGTGCCGAGGAATCCGAGGGGCAGTTGGCCGAGCGCGCCCGCCGCATGGGCGCTGCCTCTTCGGGGCTCGACGTCGTGATGACAGCCGAGCTTGCCGCGGTGCTGGCGGTGCTGGGCGACTACGGCATGGTGGTTGTGGACTCGATCCAGGCACTTTCTGATCCAGAACTGGGTGGGCAGGCGGGATCGGTCAACCAGATCCGCCATTGCGCCCAGGCGCTCAATGTCTCCGCCAAGGAGTCAGGGACGACGGCCGTTATCCTCAGCCACGTCACCAAGGACGGTTCACTGGCTGGGCCCAAGGTTCTCGAGCACCTGGTGGACGCGGTATTCGTGCTGGAGGGTGAGAGGAGCGACGAGAGCAGGGCTCTGCGCTGCTTGAAGAACCGTTTCGGCAAGGTGTCCGAGGTGGGATTCCTTCGCATGGGGGAGTCGGGGTTGCAGGACGAGCCGGACCCCGGGGCCGCACAGCTGGACGACCGGCTCGCCGGTGCAGCAGGTTCGGTCATGACCGCGATGCGCGACGGTACCCGCGCTCGGTTGGTCGAGATCCAGGCTCTGGTGACACCCAACCCACGTGAAGCGCCCAAGCGCCAGTTCCTCGGCTTGTCCTCGCAGCGCTGCAACGTCATCCTTGGGCTCATCGAGCATTTCGCGGCGGTGAAGCTCGATCGCTTCGACGTGTTCATGTCGATCGCCGGTGGGCACGCTTCCGATGACCCCGGTCTGGACCTCGCTATTGCGGCCGCCATCGTCTCGAGCGCCCTACAACGGCCGATGCCGGCGGATGCCGCCGTCTTCGGCGAGCTGGGGTTGACGGGCGAGGTGCGCAAGGTGCGGGGAGAGGCGGAACGCTCTGCCGAGCTGATGCGCCATGGGTTCGGCCGCTTCGTTGCGCCTGCTGGAGGAGACGGACCGCAAGGCGGGAGAACCTCGGTGCGCACCCTGGCAGAGGCGCTGCAGGCCATGGGGCTCTCACGTCGTCATTAGACGTTGCCTACTAAATTGTTGCCATGTTCTCCAAGTCCGCTCCAAAGATGGCCGCGACCCTCGCACTCGTCGCGCCAGGAGCGCCGCTGAGGCAAGGGCTGGATCGCGTGCTTCAGGCGCGCATGGGCGCCTTGGTGGTCGTGGCGGACGGTCCAGAGGTGCTTTCCATATGCACCGGTGGCTTCCTGCTGGATACCGAGTACTCGCCGCAGCGCCTGTATGAACTGTCAAAGATGGACGGGGCGATAATCCTTTCCTCGGATGCCCGGCGCATCGCGCGGGCGAACGTGCATTTGATGCCGGACCCGAAAGTCCCCACTACCGAGACCGGGACCCGCCATCGAACCGCCGAGCGTGTGGCCCGCAGTCTTGGAGTCACCACTGTCTCGGTCTCTGAGGAGCAGTCGATCATTACCGTCTATCAGGGCGAATACCGCCATTCGCTCGCCCCGATTTCGGCTCTGCTCTCAAAGTCGAACCAGGCGCTGGCGACGCTCGAGCGCTACAAGCAGCGCCTGGATGAGCTGCTCGGCCGCCTGGACCAGCTCGAGGAAGGCCACAACGTCCACTTTCGCGACGTGGTCATGGTTCTGCAGCGGTACGAGATGGTGCGCCGGATCACGGAAGAGATAGAAGGTTCGCTCGTCGAGCTGGGTGACGACGGCCGTCTGGTGGCGCTCCAGCTGAACGAGATGTCGACCGGGTTCGAGTTCGATTACCGCTCCATGGTCGAGGACTACATGGGCGCCTGCTCGATCGAGGAGGCCGACACGGTTATCGAGTTCTTGGGCGCGCTTCCCACCGACGAGCTGCTCGTAATCGAAAAAGTGGCCAAAGGCCTGATGTCCATCCGGCTTTGTGCCGAGGCCTGGGGCAAGGGGCTTTCCACCGACGGTCCGGTCACGCGCTTCGACGAGGCGGCGGTCTCGATTCGAGGCATGCGCGCCCTTTCGCGCGCCCAGGAGGTCCCGCTCCAGGTCCGCACGGCGATCCTGGACCACCTGCCCGCCGGCATGGCGCTGTCGGAAGTCACCTATGACGAGCTTTGCGGGATCCCGGGCGTCTCGCCGCAATGGGCGCGAGTGGTGGCCGATCAGTACGGCGCCGGCTGAGGCCCTTCGTGCGTGTTTCTGTACAGCGGACCAGGGTATTGTAATCCCCGGCGCGCAACGCGCCAGTCTGAGGGGGCATGGATGAAGGCTGATATAAAGGGAACCACACTACCTGTTCTCGAGGTTCAGCTCGACCCGGGCGATGAGGTCGTCTCGACGCATGGCCAGCTCTCCTGGATGTCGCCGAACCTGCAAATGTCACAGACCACCAACACTGGCGGTAAGTCGGGCCTCATGGCGGGGCTGAAGCGCGTGGCCGGAGGGGGAGGCCTATTCCTCACCCGCTACTCGGCATCGGCCGGCCAGGCAATGGTCGCCTTCGCCGCCAAGCTTCCCGGTCGCATCTTCCCCGTCGAGATCGCTCCGGGTGCAGGTTTTCTCGTCCACCGGCATGGCTGGCTGTGCGCGACGCGTGAGGTGGTCCCCACAGTCGGACTGCAGCAGAGCTTCCGTGGCGGCCTGTGGGGTGGGGACGGCTTCGTATTGGAGCGCCTCGAGGGAAGTGGCACGGCTTGGGTCGAACTCGCGGGTGAGATCACCTCTTACGACCTCGCGGCCGGGCAGAGCCTGCTGGTCCACCCCGGACACGTGGGCCTTTTCCAGGATACGGTGAGCTTTCAAATCACCAGGATGCAGGGCCTTTCGAACGCGCTCTTCGGCGGAGACGGCTTCTATTTGGTGTCCTTGACCGGCCCTGGCACCATTTGGCTGCAGAGCATGCCGCTGCCCGTGCTGGCGGGCGCGCTCGCCCCCTATCTCGCGGGCCAAGGAGCAGCGGGTGGCGCCGTCTCAGGTGGAATTGTCGGTGGAGGGCTCGGCGGGATCCTGGGAAGAAATATCTGACTTGGGTTCAGCCTGGGAGCCGGGCGGCCATCCGCCGGGCGGCCTCGGTGCCTGACGTAATGCAGGCGGGAACCCCGACCCCGTCGTAGGCAGCGCCGCAAAGCTCCACTGCGCCGGCTCCGGCCAGGTCGTTGCGTATGGAGGCGACCAGCTCCTTGTGAAAGGGACGGTATTGCGGGAGCGCCTCCTTCCAGCGCCAGGTGGCCGCCTCGGTAGGGCTGGGTCGCAGATCCAGCATCTCCGCCAGCTCCGCGGCAATCTCCCGTTGCAGGGAGGCATCGTCCATGGCGGCGAAGCGGTGGTCGCCGAAACGTCCGACCGAGACTCTCAGCAGCTCTGAGTCGGGAAGCTCGAGGTGCTTCCATTTCCGGCTGGCGAAGGTGACTGCCGTGACGAGGTGGCGGGACCTGCGCGGCACCAGCAGGCCGCTCCCTTGGGGAGGCTCACTGAAAGCGCTCTTGGGATAGCGCATCACAGTCATGGCGACGTCGGCGTAGTCGATTCGCTCCAGTTTGGCCGCGGCGCTTCGTGCAGTCTGGCTGAGCAGGACGGCGGCGCTCGAAGCCGGTACAGCCAGGATCACCCCGGCCAGAGGTATCTTCTCACCCTTCTTGCGCCCGGTGCCGGCAAGCTGGAGGACAAGTCCTGTGCGGCTGTTGGTCAGGCTCTCGGCCCTGGTGCCCTTCATGATTTTCACCCCGGCTGCCTCCAACTGCGCCTCCGCAGCGCGCACCAGCGTGTCGAGGCCGGTAGGGAACGAGGCGAAGGGGATGATTCTTCCACCGGCCGGTGGGCGAGGAGGCACGATGGCAACCAGTGATCGGGCCAGCGAACTGCTGCCGGTTTTTTGGTAGGCGTCGAGCAGTTGAGGCGCCACGGCCCGCAATCCCAGGACCGTGGTCGACCCGGCGTTGATCCCCCCAACCATCGGGTCCACCAGCACCTCGTCCACTTCGCGCCCGAAACGGCATCGCACCAGGTGCGAGATGGTTGCATCATCCGCCAGTCGGGTCTTGGGCAGCACCAGGTCCAGGAGGGCGCGTAGGCGCCCGAGCGGGCTGAGCACCGCTGAGGTTCGCACGAACTGGCCCACCGATACCGGCACCCCGAGCATTAGACCCTCGGGGCTGGGGTGGCGCCGGCCGCGCGCCCAGATGGACGCACTAAAACTCTGTGGCCGCACCAGCTGGTCGCCGATCCCGACCTTGGAGGCGAGGTCGGTTGCGGCCGCTGTGCGGGTCAGGAAGGCATCCGGCCCCGCCTCAACCGGTTTGCCCGCCATCTCTATCGAGCGAATCTTTCCCCCCAGGGTGTCCTGGGCTTCGATGAGCAGCAGTTCGCCTGGGGAGACACCGTTCTCGAGCAGCTCCAACGCGGCGGCGATGCCGGAGATGCCGCCTCCCAGGATGGCCAGCATTCAGCCGACCTCACTCTTGCGGATAGCCATGCCCTGGTCGTGAACAAATTCGGCCAGGGCGGTGAGTTTCCCGGGGTCGGTTTCGGGGAGCACTCCGTGGCCAAGGTTGAAGACGTACGCCCTGGCGGCCCGCGATTCTTCGAGCACTGCGCGCGCCTCGCTCTCGATGACGTCGTAGGAGCAGAGGCAGATGGTCGGGTCGAGGTTCCCCTGAAGCGCAATGCCGTCGCCGAGACGTTCGGCTGCGTCTGGGATGCGGGTCCGATGGTCGAGACCGATTGCGCGCGCCCCGGTTTCGCCGAGGGTTGGGAGGAGGTGGCTCGTGTTGGTGCCGAAGAGTATGACCGGAACCCCGAGTTCAGCGGTGCGGGCGAAGATCTCCTTCATGTGAGGGAGGACGAAGCGCCTGTACTCGCGCTCGGATAGGGCTCCCACCCAGGAGTCGAAGATCTGCAGTGCCTGAACCCCTGCTTCGGCCTGGAGGGCCAGAAAGTCGACCGTCATTTCCACGAGCCTCGAGCACAGCGCCGCGAAGAGGGCCGGTTCCTGGTGCATCAACTGCTTGGTGCGAACGAAGGTTCGGCTTGGCTCCCCTTCGATCAGATAGCTGGCCACGGTGAAGGGCGCTCCCGCCAGGCCTATCAGGGGGACTCGGGATTCCCCGACGACGAGCTTGATGGTGCTGGCGACGTAGTCGCAGTCCTCAGCCGCGCTGAAGCGGCCAAGCCTCTCGAGGTCGGCCGATTCGCGGAAGGGATGCTCGGCGACCGGACCCCGGCCTGGCACGATATCCATACCGAAGCCCGCGGCGTGCACCGGGACGATGATGTCCGAGTAGAGGATGGCGGCATCCACGCCGTAACGGCGCACAGGCTGCAGGGTGATCTCGGCCGCCAGGCGTGGCTCGCGAAGGGCGTCCAGTATGGAGCCGCTGCCGCGCAACGCCCGGTACTCGGGAAGCGAGCGCCCTGCCTGGCGCATGAACCAAACCGGGACTCGCTCGGTGGGCCGTCCGGCGAGAGCGTGCAGAAAAGGAGCCGCGTTCCCGCTGCCGGCTCGATCGGCGTCGTTCAGCTGCTCCATCCTTCTCCAGCGGTGTCTCAAGGTGCGGCTGCCGTCGGCAGCCAACGTTTCGATCCTACTCCAGGGGCGCCGGACGGCGCTGAATGCCCAGCGCCTCGCGCCTTCGCGCACGTGGCAGCCCCGGCTTTGGCGGGCACTAGCCTATTTAGGCTGGCTGGTTTCGCCCCCAACAGGCGAGCCTCCTCCCCCGCAACGCGGGGTGCCGCCGACGATTCGAGAGGATTCTTTGGCCTTGGACACGCATCCTGAACTCGAGAGCGAGAGGGCCTACATCGAGAATGCGTACAGCCGCCTTGACGAGATCAAGAGCCGGCTCAGGGAGACGCTGAAAGAAGCCTACGCCTTGGAGCGGGGTGGCACACCCCAGGCCCGGGCAGAGCGGGACGTAATCGTCCGCGCGACTCTTGAGCGACTCGATCGTCTCGATTTCGGTTCACTCGCGCTTTGCTTTGGCCGGCTCGACCGCCTTCCCGAGGGCTCGGCACCGGGGGAGCGCTTCTACATAGGGCGCCTCGCGGTCGCTGACCGCGATATGGAGCCTCTGGTGGTCGATTGGCGGGCGCCGGTCGCGGAGCCTTTTTACCGCGCCACCGGGCGGGACTCGATGGGGCTTGCGCTGCGCCGGCACTTCGAGCTGCACCATGGCGTGCTTGTCGGCATTGAGGACGAAGCCTTCGACGATAGCGGTATGGCCGAGGGCGGGCCAACCTTGGCGGGCCCCGGTGCCCTCTTCTATGCCATTGAGCAATCGCGAACGGGACGGATGGGAGACATCGTCGCCACCATCCAGGCTGAGCAGGACGAGATCATCCGCGCTCCTCTCGCCGGGGTGACTGTGGTGCAAGGGGGACCTGGGACCGGGAAGACCGCGGTCGCGCTTCACCGTGCCGCCTATCTCCTTTACACCTACCGCCACCGGCTGGAGCGGCAGAGAGTCCTGGTGGTGGCGCCTTCCCGCACCTTTGCCAAGTACATAGACCGGGTGCTCCCCTCCCTGGGCGAGACAGGCGTCGAGATTACGACCATTCCCGCCCTGATCGAACCTGGTGCGAAGCTGAGAGAGCAGAGTGACGCCGAAGCGCGCCTCAAGGCAGATCCCCGGATGGTTTCCCTGATTGCCAAGGCTGTTGCCGATCGGGAGCGCCCTCTCGGCCGCGACGCCTCTTTCTACCTTGGCTCGGTGCAGCTCACGGTGACCCGAGAGATGAGCCGGGCTGCGATTCGCAAAGCCAGACGCAGGCCCGGGACTCACAACGAGCGTCGCCGCTACCTGGAGACGGTACTCGTCAATCAGCTCGCCACCGGATACTTGAGCCTGGCCGAGCGCCTGCGGGAGGCACACGAGCATGAGGACGGGGAACTTACCAGAGCTGATTTCGGTGAGTTTGCCGACGCCGATGCCGACGCGGACGATGCCGTCAGGGAGGCCGGAAAGGCGATACGGGCGCTGCCCGAGTTCCAGCGCGCCTTGGAAAGGATCTGGCCACGACTTACCCCCCGGCAGCTCCTTGAGGACCTTTATTCACACCAGGCACTGGCGGTGCTTGCCGGGCGTGGCCTACTGAGCGCCGTGGAGGCGAGCCTGCTGGTTGACTCCCACGCGCCTGGAACCCTCGCACGTGCCGACCTGCCACTGTTGGACGAGGCGGCTGTGCTCCTCGGCCCGGTCCGGAAGAAGGGTGGGGCTGATATCCAGCGCTTCGGGCACATTGTGGTGGACGAGGCACAGGAGATCTCCTACATGGAGGCTCGGGTGTTGGGGCGCAGGACGATCAGCTCCTCCATGACCCTGGTGGGTGACCTGGCCCAGACGACTTCGCCTCACGGGCAGCGTGACTGGGAACGCATAACTTCTCCGATGCGCGAGGCGGTGGAGAAGTGGTCGTACCACAAGCTGACCGTCAACTATCGCACTCCGCGCGAGATATCTGACCTTGCCTATCGGCTGTGCGACACCGACGAGCTGGATCTTGAGCCCACAGTGGCGATCCGTTCCACCGGCACCTATCCGGTGGTGGCCGAGGTACACGGGCCGCTTGCGGAGGCACTGGCCGTCGCGGCGGTTCGCGAGGCATTGACAATTGAAGATGGCCTGGTGGGAGTGATCCTCCCCGGCGACGCCCCCCAAGAAATGTCCGAGCGGATCTTGAACGCATGCTCCCAACTGCGCGGGGCCGTCCGCGTTGAGGTACTGGGAATCGACGAGGCCAAGGGCCTGGAATTCGATTCGGTCGTCGTCGGGACTCCGACCCGACTTCTTTCTGAGCCGGCGGCGGCAAAGGCCGCCCTCTTCACCGCGGTTACGCGTGCCACCAAACGTCTCAGCCTTCTATTCGAGCCACGTGAGAGGCCAACCATGGCTGCCTGGGGGATGCTGTCCCCGATGGGAGAGGCGGGATCCGCAAGCGCGTGACATGCGCGATGTGAAATTTTCGCTGAGCTTTGATAGAAATATGCTTATACGGCGTTCAGGCGACGCCAAGCTAGGGTGCAGGCAGTCAAATTTCGAGGCGGCGTCCCTCCGGCATATCCGGAGGTAAGACGCGTGACCCCGAATTTTCGCTTAACTCCCGCGCATGGCGTCGATTGTCCGTACTTTTGGGCAAGAATAGGGGATTATGTCGTCACAAGCGATAACTTCGAGCGGCGAAGTCGCGAAGGAGCCGATCAGGTTCAATCGTCCGACGATGCTCGGCGTGGGAACCATGGTCTGGCTCTCCTCGGAAGTCATGTTCTTCTCGGGCCTCTTCGCCGCTTACTTCACGCTTCGGGCTAATGCGCACGGGCCCTGGCCACCTGCAAACATCAAGCTCGACGTGCTGCAGTCGGGGATCTTCACGATCATCCTGGTTTCGTCATCGTTCACTATGCAGAAGGCGGTCTACGAAGCCGAGCACGGGCGCAAGCAGTCGGCCATTCGTTGGATTATTGCCACGTTCATCATGGGCGCCTCCTTCGTCGGAAACCAGGCCTACGAGTGGACCCACGTGCTTTTTGCTCCGTCCACCAATGCCTTTGGCTCACTCTTCTTCGTGATGACCGGCCTTCACGGGCTGCACGTCATCCTGGGCCTGGTGGGCATGCTTTTCTTGATCGGGCGCATGGCGGGGCGGACCAACGATCCCGGCGAGCTCGCCGTCATTCAGTCGCTCAGCTATTACTGGCACTTCGTGGACGTGGTCTGGGTGGGCCTCTACGCTGTGCTTTTCCTTATTCACTAGGGAGTTTAAGAATTGTCGACCAAACGACGCAGGGCCGCCAAGCTTCCTAAGCTCAAACGGCGCGTATTTTTGCCCGCGGCAGTGGGGCTGGCCGCTGCCGGAATCAGCACTCTGGCGCTTTTGCCCCAGGCCGGGGCGGCACAATCCAACAACCCCTCGAATCTGGGGAACTTCGGCTATACCGGCTCCTACATATACGGGGGCACGCAAAACAAGGCCGGCGGCGCCATCAGCTACAAGAAGCTGAACCCCGCGTCCATTCCCTACGGTAAGACACTCTTCCTCGAGAACTGCTCGACCTGTCATGGTGCGCTGGCTCAGGGAACCCCGCGCGCGCCGAACCTCCAGGGACTGGGAGCCGCGACGATCGATTTCTGGGTTTCCACGGGACGAATGCCGCTGGCGGATCCGACGGTGCAGGCGGTCCAAAAGCCGCCGCGGTTCTCCCGCTCCCAGACTCTTGCGATCGACGCCTATGTCTCCTCTCTTGCCCCTGGAGGGCCGGCGATTCCGAATGTGAATCTATCGCTTGCCAACCTCGCTCAAGGAGAGTCCCTTTTCTCTACAAACTGTGCCGCATGTCACACCATCACCGGTGCCGGCGACGCGTTGGCGAGCGGTGTGTTCGCCCCCACCCTGATGGTGGCAACCGCGACCCAAGCTGCCGAGGCGGTGCGCACAGGTCCCGGCAACATGCCCAGGTTTGGCCCTAATACCCTTACTGACCAGCAGGTTGCCGACATAGTGAAGTACGTCAAGTATCTGCAGGCGCCGAACGACCGGGGCGGAATCGCCATTGGCCACGTCGGGCCCGTGTCCGAGGGCTTTGTCGGAATCATCATCGGCCTCGGCACCATCATGCTCGCGGGCCTTTGGATCGGCGGGAGGGCCAAGTGACCAAGGTGGAGGGTGGTGGGGACTTCACCCCACCCGAGGTGGAGATCGTGGAAGGCAAGCGCGGCGTCGAGCTGTTCGTCGCGCTGGCCTTTGTGGTCTCCGTGCTTGCCAGCATCGCGCTGGCGGTCACCTTCGTGCTCGGGGGCCAGCCGCAGATCGAAGGTGCTCTGCTCTTCGTCATCCTTCTCGGCATTGGCGTGGGGATGGTTGCCTGGGGAAAGTACCTGGTCCCCCAAGGTCCCTATTCGCAGGAGCGCGAGGTACTGAAGAGCGAGATCGCAGAGAGGCAGGCATTCCTTGCCAGCCTCGACCGCGGCCAGCGTCAGATCGGCCGGCGTCCCTTCCTCATGAAGATGATGGGTGCCGCAATAGGGGTTTTCGGCCTGGTCAACCTCTTCCCGTTCCTGCGCTCGCTCGGGCCCCAACCCAAGAAGGCCCTCTACACGACCCCCTGGAAGAAGGGGGCGTTGCTGGTGGACGCCAATGGAAGTGCCGTCACGGTGAACACGCTCGAGGTGGGCGGAATGGTCACGGTCTTCCCTTCCTACGACGTCGGGGGTGCGATCTCCCAGACGGTGCTGCTGCGCGCGGCCAACACCGCCATAACCACCCGGCCCGGGAGGGAGACCTGGGGTCCGCAGGGGTATCTGGCGTACTCGAAGCTTTGCACTCACGCCGGTTGCCCGGTCGGCCTCTACCAGGAGCTGACGCAGCAGCTGCTGTGCCCGTGCCACCAGTCGCTTTTCGACGTGCTCACTGGCGCAAATCCGGTCTTCGGCCCGGCGCCTAGGCCACTTCCGCAGCTTCCCCTCTACGTCGACTCCTCCGGCTACATCCGGGCTCAAGCCGGCTACGACCAGCCGGTCGGGCCTGGTTTCTGGGAGCGTGGCGCGTGATCACCCAAACTGTTGACTGGTTCGACGAACGTCTGGGCCTCGCCAAATTCACGCGTAAGTCGCTCAACAAGATCTTCCCGGATCACTGGTCGTTCATGCTCGGTGAGATCGCGATGTACTCGTTCATCGTGCTCCTTTTCACCGGAGTCTTTCTGACGTTGTTCTTCGTGCCCTCGAGCAAGGAGATCATCTATCACGGGGCTTACAAGCCGCTCGACGGACACAAGGTCTCGGAGGCCTACGCATCGACCCTCAACCTCTCGTTCTCCGTACGCGCGGGGCTGGTGATGCGCCAGATGCACCATTGGGCGGCCAACATCTTTATTGCCGCCATCGTTGTGCACGTCTGCCGCATCTTCTTCACGGGAGCGTTCCGTAAGCCGCGCGAGATCAACTGGGTTATCGGCACCCTTCTTTTGATCCTGGCGATCGTGAACGGGTTCCTCGGGTACTCGCTCCCGGACGACCTGATCTCGGGCACCGGCATCCGCATCGCCTTCTCGATCCTGCTCTCGGTGCCGGTGGTGGGAAGCTACCTGGCGTTCTTCCTGTTCGGAGGGAATTTCCCCGGCAATTCGATCATCCCGCGCTTCTACGCGCTGCACATCCTGATCATCCCGGCGCTCATCGCCGGTCTTCTGGGTGCGCACCTCGCCATCATGTGGCACCAGAAGCACACCCAGTTCAAGGGCAAGGGCAAGAGCGAGCGCAACGTCGTGGGCGTGGCCATGTGGCCGGCGTACGCCCTGCAGGCGGGAGGCTTCTTCTTCCTGACCGCAGCGGTCATCGCCATCCTCGGCGGCCTGGTCCAGATCAACCCGATCTGGCTGTACGGCCAGTACATCCCGTACAAGGTCTCCTACGCGGTGCAGCCGGACTGGTACATGGGCTGGCTGGACGGCGCTCTCAGACTGATGCCGAGCTGGGAGATCACCGGCTTCGGCCACATGATCCCGACCATCTTCTTCCCAGCCATCCTGTTGCCGGGCCTGACCTTCACCGCGCTGGCTCTGTGGCCGTTCATCGAGAAGAAGATCACCAAGGACACCGCGGAGCACAACCTGCTCGACAATCCTCGTGACGTGCCCTGGCGCACCTCGGTCGGCGTGGGCGTGCTCGCGTTCTACGTTGTCCTGTTCTTTGCTTCGTCGACCGACGTGCTGGCCAACAGCTTCCAGCTGTCGTTGAACTTCGTTCTCTGGGGCTTCCGGATACTCCTGTTCGTGGTTCCTCCCATCGCCGCATATGTCGCCTACAGGGTGGCCAGCGAGACGGGTTCAACTGCGGGAACGGGGCGGCGCAAGAGGGCTAACGTGATCTTCCGCACCGCGGAGGGGGCCTACTACACCGAGCAGACCGCGCCGCGTTCTCCCCAGCATCCTGAGGAAAGCGCAGAGGAGTTGCCCGAAGAGGTGGAATACCACTCTCTGCATGGCAACGGCGACCAAGAGCTCGTCACCTCCGCAGCGCAGCCAGGCCCCTCGGGGCCCGCTGGCTCGCCATCGCATTCGGGTGTCGACCTGGGCCCGCGGCCCTCCGGCGGCAGCGGTATCTTCCGCATCCCGCGCGTCCGCCGCTCTTCCACGCCGGAAGCCGGCGGCGATCAGATCGGGGGTATCGGCGACCGTGGCTGACAACTTCATCAGAGGCGTTGTCACGCCTTGCATATCGGCGGCCCACATGCTGGGCCGCACCAAAACCGCCTTCGACCGAGGAATTATCTGGTGAAGAAGCTGAATTACTCGAGGGATTCCCACAGCGGCCAGCTCGGACGGCGGCCCCTGCTTGGCCGGGTGGGTTGGCGCACCCCGGTTGCACTGGGTGGCGTCGCGCTGGCCCTCTCGGCCTGCAACGTGACCAACTTTGGGATGCACTCAGGCGCGACGAGCCAGGGAAGCGACATCTTCCACCTCTATCAGACCTTCATCTACATGGCGATGGGCGTGGCGATTGTCACCTTCGGAGCGTTGGTATACGTGCTGGTGCGCTTCGGCCGCCGTAAAGACAGTGGCGTGCCACGGCAGCGCCATTCCAATGTGAAGATCGAGATCGTTTACACCGTCATTCCGGCGATCATCGTGGCTGTCATCTTCTTCATGACCGTCGGCACCGAGAACAAGGTGGACGCGGTCTCCACCAAACCCGCCCTGAACCTGACTGTGACCGGCTTTCAGTGGGGTTGGCGCTTCGCCTATCCGAATGGGGTCAGCGTCGTCACAGAGGGAACGAGCTATCCCCAGATGGTCTTGCCCGAAGGTGAGGTCACCAAGGTGAAGCTCGTGTCAAAGGACGTCGTGCACGGTTTTTACGTAGCCGCATTCAATTTCTCCCGTTACGCCCTGCCCGGGGTGACCAACTATTTCGACCTGACGCCGAACAAGTTGGGAACCTTCGTTGGGCGCTGTTCGCAGCTTTGCGGCCTCTACCACGCCGAGATGCTCTTCAGCGTGAGGGTCGTCACGCCGGCGCAGTTCAGTGCCTGGCTTAGTTCTCAAGGAAAGGGTGCAACGGCATGACCATTGCCGAGGAGCGCAGCGAACTTGCGCACGAGCCGGCCGCGGGTAGCCATGACGGCCCCACCGGGATATACAAATGGCTCACCTCCACCGATCACAAGGTGATCGGCAAGAACTACATGTACACCTCGCTGGTCTTCCTAATGATCGCGGGTGCCATGGCCATGGTCATCCGGGCCCAGCTGGTGCAGCCCAACGGCCACATCGTCTCCCAGCAGATGTACAACGAGCTCTTCACCATCCACGGCTCGATAATGCTCTACCTCTTTGCGGGCCCCTTCGCCTTCGGAGGTTTCGCCAACTTAATCCTGCCGCTGCAGATCGGGGCGCCTGACATGGCGTTCCCGAGGTTGAACGCGCTCTCGTACTGGTTGTACCTGACCGGCGGCACCACCATGCTCATGGGCTTTTTCGTGACCGGCGGCGCGGCGGCTTTCGGGTGGGTGGCCTACGCACCCCTCTCGAGCTATACCAACTCGCCTGGCCCGGGGCCGGACCTGTGGATTGTGGCCATCGCCCTGACGGGCTTTTCGGGAATCTTCACCGCCGTCAACCTGGTCACGACGGCCTTTTATCTG
>JAJYPE010000127.1 GCA_021795585.1 Actinomycetes bacterium
CGACCTCCTCGTCGAGCTCCTCCTCTTCCTCCTCGACCTCCTCCTCGACCTCGGCTTCGACCTCCTCCTCGACCTCGGCTTCGACCTCCTCCTCGACCTCGAGCCCCTCGATGTCCTCCTCTTCGTCGAGTTCCTCTATGTCTTCGAGCTCCTCGAGATCGTCCACCTCGAGATCGCCGAGGTCTTCTTCTTCGTCCAGCTCCTCGTCCTCTTCGAAGTCAGTTTCCTCGAAGTCCTCGAAGGACTCGTCATCCACCGATTCCTCCATGTCCTCGGCGCTGACCACGTCTTCGCTGTCATTCGCCTTCTTGCGCGGCATCAAACATTCCCTTCCGCCGGAGGCGGCCTTCACCCCACCGACGCACTAACACCTATTCGCGGCTTTTGCCCCAATTGAATCAACTTCTCGAGCCGCTTTGTTCCCGCAAAACTCTAGCGACCTAGAACATCGCTCGCGCCGCCCAAGCCGCTGCCTTCGGATGGACCGGATTTCTTGTTCTCCTGGCGCTCGATCGAAGCGAGGCGTCCGCTCTCGGCGGCACTCATATCCACATGCGACATGGACCCACTGATGCGCCGATGCCTCGCGCCTTCCGCAATCGCTTCGTACATCAGCTGAGCAACCTCTCTATAGCTCTCATGCCCCTGCGGTGCTGATCGGAGCTCTATGAGGTGCATTGCCTCGCGTGCGTTCAGCTCCATGTCGAATCGGATCCGAAACGCCATGGGCACGGCGTAAGACGCCACCGCGTCTCCGTGCGACTCGGCGAGCCTCCGATGATAGTCCGCTGCGCGTTCCAGCGAGGAAGCATACGCAGACGTCTCGTCTTCATTGAGCTTTGGCGATGCGAAGTAACCCATTTCACATCCAAGGTTCCCCCAGGAGATAGAGAGCATGCGGTGCCTCTGCAAGTCGCGGAAGGCACCATAGTCGGCGACAACACTGAAGTGGTATCGGGTGCGCTCGAAGGCCCGCCCAGGGCGATGGCGACGATTGTCTCGCTTCCCGCAGTACTCCGTCCAGAGTTCGTCGAGCTCGGATTCCTCCAAGGAGGTCGCCAGCTCCCGGGCCTCCACGGCATCCAGGCCGAGCGCCTCGACCAGGATCGCCGCCGCTATGCGCCGCTCCGCATCCGTATCCCAGTCAACTAGACCGACAGAGGACCCGAGTGCTCCGGCAAGCTGGACCGAACTGCCGCCGTAAATGCCGCCGTCAATGCCGGCATGAGCGGCGGCAATCCGGCGAGCCTGTGGAGCGAGGGAATGGCGCGTCGCCCGCAGGTACTCGACCCAGGGTTCGCGCCGCTCGGGGCGGGAAAGCCTCGAGACCATGGAAGGTATCGCCAGCTCGAGTTCGCGCTGAAGCCGGTCACCCAGTACGCGCATCTCGCGGAGGGGGTGAGCAGCAAGGTGCAGTACAAGCTGCTCAAGGGATTGCGCACTGGCGAAAATCCCCACGTTCGAAGCCGTGGCGGCGGGAAGCATCCCGCGCGTGGCATCGAGTGCGAAGGCGCGCAGTGTCGCGCGCATGGCCGATGGCAGCGACTCCACGCCTCCCGAGGCCGCGAAGAGACGATCGCTGACCCGCGCCGTGAGCGTGGAGTAGGCGTCGAACAGCGAATCCATCTCCTCCTCGAATCTCGCGAGGGCACTGCCTTCCAGTTCCGGGGGCCGGACGTACCGGTAGCGTCCCAGCGCGTCTCGGTAGTCGTAGGGGATGTAGCGCGTCGACTGCTCGAGGTACGCCGCAAGGCGGGGGCGCTCTACAGCCTTGGTGGCCAGGTTGGATATGCCTTCTAGCGCCACGTGGACTCCGGCCAGTTGAGCCACCGAGTCGTCACCGTAGTCAGCCAGCACTCGGGAGAATAGCGCCTCAGACCGCGCTATCCCCTCCTCCGATCCTCCGGCCGCGCCCGCATCGCCGCTCGCGATGAACTCGTCCAGGAAAAGGCGGCGCAACGACTTCGGCGAGCGCGAGTAGCGGGCAAAAAGGGCGGCCTTGGTTACATCCGGCAGGTCGGTGAGGGTGTAGACCGCGCTGTCAAGGTTGGAGAAATGCCGAGCGAGGACTGAGCGCTCCTCGGCGGTGAATTCTGGGGTCATTGGCAAACAAACTACAGGGGTTACCGATGCCCTTCGCTTGCCAGGCCGCCTTTGTGGTTGAGGCGCCTCTCAGCGATTCACGCGGATGGAGGCCTCGACCACGCCCCGGCAAAGAATTTTGTCCACGGCATGGAAACGCCTCGACATCTCCGGGTCGGGCACGGCGTTACCGAGCTGCCTCGCCAGGTCGATTATCTGCTTCACGTTGCGGACGAAGTCCCCTCCGGGCATTCCGCGATCCCCGAGTACCGTCTCCAGATCCCTGCCTCGCGCCCAGGCGCTCGCATACACCATGAATCCGGATTCCACCGCCCGCGTGGCGGGGATGCGCAAACGGCCCTCGGCCCTCGCAAGTTCCACCCGCAGTGCCGCGATCTCCCGGAAACGCTCCTCCATCCTCAGCGACGGGAAGTGGTCGGAGCCGGGCGCCGAATTACGCGGTTCGTAGACGAAGACGGAAAGCAATGACGCCAGCTCCTCTGGCTCGAGTCCATCGAAAACCCCTCGCTCAAGCGCCAGAGCCACGAGTAGGTCGGACTCGTGGAAAAGGCCGGCAAGCTTCTCGCCCGAGGGCGTCAGCTCCCAGCCGTCTACGAAACCGAGTTCGGAAAGGACCGCCAGCACCCGGTCGAATTGCCGCGCCAGAGACTCGGTCTGCCGCTTGACCGACTCCTTGATCTTCGTGCTCGTCTCGGCAATGCGCTCCAGTCGTTTCACCGCGTTCAAATGCCGATTGAAGTCCGGGCACTGCTTGAGCTTCTCCCTCAGCTCCGCCACCTCCGCCTTCGAAACACTCGGGCGCGGCAGCATGACGGAGGTGCGGCTGAAGCGCGGCTCCTCCGTCGAGCAGTTGGCTATACGCATCTCCCTAAGCGCCTCGGCCATGGCGGCAAGATAGCCCGGATCACGAGGGTTGTACTCGACACCCACCTCGAGCCGGGCTGCGGGCTTGGGAATGAAGTCGATCTGATTACCGCGCATGGCCAGCTTCTCGCCAGCAGCGGTCACGATCCAGACGACTATCCGCCCACCCTTCTTGCGCGAGGTTGCCACTACGACGACCCGGGTTGGAATCCCGCTGTCTCCGGCAGAGGGGACGCAAAGGACGTCCCCAGGACGCAGCCGGGCGGCGTGCAATCGAATATGGCGTTCGCTGGGGGCCGTGGCCAACGGCTCTGCGCGCTCCCCGTCCCTTTTGGTGAGCGCCCACAGGGAGGCGACATCACCGAACTCGCAGTGGGCCTGGTCCACGAGGGACTCCTCCTCGCCGCGCAGCTTTGCCAGGCGCGCCTCCAGGTGGACCACTTCGGCATCGGAACGGAACTGTGCGAAGGAGAGGTTGAGCAGATTGCGCGCAACCTCCGGATCGAAGCTCTTGACCAGGTTGGCGGCCATGTTATAAGTAGGCCGGAACGACGAGGTAAGCGGATAGGAGCGGGTCACCATCAGATGCGCCACCTGCTCGAAGGGGACGAGAGGTGACCATAATGCCAGGCTGTAGCCGATCTCGTCGATACCGCGGCGGCCGGCTCGCCCGGCAAGCTGGGTGTACTCCCCCGCCGTCAGCATCTCATGGGATTCACCGTTGAACTTGGTGAGCTTCTCTATCACAACCGAGCGAGCAGGCATGTTGATCCCGAGCGACAGGGTCTCCGTGGCAAAGACCACCTTCACCAGGGCACGCGCAAAGCACTTCTCCACCGCCTCCTTGAGCGGCGGCACCATGCCCGCATGGTGGGCAGCAACTCCCGCCTCCAAACCGGCCATGAACGAGGAGAAGCCGAGGGCGTCAAGGTCCCTAGTCGAGAGGCTGGTGATGGTCTCGTCCACGATGCGGCGAATTTCCGCCCGCTCGTTGGTGCTGGTGAGCCTGACGCCGGAGCGCACCATGTGCTCCACCGCAAGGTCGCATCCCTGACGCGAGAAGATGAAGAACACCGCCGGGAGCATCGACGAGTCGCGCAAATAGTCCAATACATCCAGCCTTCGCGGCGTCGCCGCCCGCACCGCCGCACGGCGCCGGACGAAGGCGGCGGCGGCCCGTGGGTCGTCGTACCGCGAGCAATCGGGGTTGGCCTTGTCTTCCAGGATCGCCTCGAAGACCTTGAAGTCGCGCCCGCGTCCGTCGGCCACACCGTAAAGGTGCACCAGTTCGACCGGCCTCTCGGTCTCCACGACGACGTCGGTCGGTCCGCGTACCGTTCGGATCCAATCCCCGAACTCGTCGGAGTTCGAGACGGTCGCGGACAGGCATACGAGGGAAACCGTCTCGGGAAGGTGGATGATCACCTCCTCCCACACCGCGCCGCGGTAGGGATTCTGGAGGTAGTGGACCTCGTCCATGATCACGTAGCCGAGGCGGGACAGATCGGACGCCCCCTCATAGAGCATGTTGCGGAGGACTTCGGTGGTCATGATGACCACATCCGCGCCAGGATTGATCACGTTGTCACCGGTCAAAAGACCGACGCGGCGCTCGCCGTAAATCTCGGTGAACTCCTGGTACTTCTGATTGGAGAGGGCTTTCAAGGGCGTTGTGTAGAAGGATCGCCAACCCAGCGAAAGTGACCGGTCCACGGCGTACTGGGCAACCAGGGTCTTGCCGCTGCCCGTGGGCGCCGCCACCAGAACGGAGCGATCCATATCGATCGCTGCGAATGCTTTCAGCTGGAATGGATCGGGCGAGAGGCCAATGCGCTCGATGAACGAGGCGTGGCCGATCTCTTTCAGCACGGGGTCAGACACAGATAGGCTTCCGCCTTCCATCCTACCGGACCGCGCCTGCCTGCGTAAATGACGGGCACCCCTTATTCGGCCGCGGCCTCCAGCCTTGCCCGCCTTCGGGTGACCAACCGGCCTATCAGGATCGAGACCTCGTAGAAGACCACCAGGGGAATTGCCATGGCAAACATCGAGAATGGGTCGGAGCTGGGAATGAAGACTGCGACCACGGCGAAAATAATCACTATGGCCCAGCGCCTGAACGAGGAGAGCTTCTTGGGCGTCAAAACCCCGGCCAGCTCAAGCGCCACCAGAAGGACCGGGAACTCGAACGATATCCCGAAGGCGATCATAAGCAGGAAGATCAAATTGAGGTAGCTGTTGGGCGTGTAGATGTCGTGCAGCTGGCGACCACCGGCGGACTGCAGGAATTGCAGCGCATGCGGGAAAGTGATGTAGGCGACCAGGGCACCGCCCATGAAGAGTAGGAGCGACGACAGCACGAACGGCACGGCGTAGCGCTTCTCACGAGGATTCAGCCCGGGTGTGACGAAACGCCACAACTGGTAGAGAATCACGGGGGAGGCGAACAGCAACCCCCCGTATCCGGCAATCTTGATCCTGAGCGCAAAACCCTCGAGCGGACCGGTCACGTAAAGGGCGCAGTTCGTCTTCCCTGAAACCTGGCAGTAAGGCTGCGTGAAAAAGTTGAGTATGTGGCCATAGAAGAAGTAAGCCACTATCGCGCCGACCGTCACGGCAACCGCGGCCTTCACGATCCTCCCGCGCAGCTCGGCCAGATGCTCGAGCAGGCTCATGCTCCCGCCATCGGCGGGATTCGTTTCCTTCCTTTGTGACCTGGATAGTTTCACGCCGTGATTTCCTGGTGCGAAAAGGGCGTCAATTAAGGTAAGGGTCCGAGTCCACTGCCGGGTGTGCAACTCCATCCACAGCGGACCATGCCCCGACCGCCTCCCACGATCGCCCCGGCGCCGCGGGCGGCTGCGCCCCGGCCTCACCGGCATTTCCGGGCTGCGGGTTGAACGGAGTTGGCGCAGGGCTGGCCAACATCGACCCGACCATGCCTATAGGCCCCTTGACCTGGGCCATCCCCATGTTGATGACGTCTCCGATA
>JAJYPE010000128.1 GCA_021795585.1 Actinomycetes bacterium
GATCTGATCCCTGGTATAGCTGCCATTCAGGACGACGGTCGCATCGGTGATGGATCCGTCCGGAATCGGCACCCGCAGCGAGGTGCCATCCAAACGGCCCTTCATCGAGGAAAGCACCAGTGCGGTGGCGCGAGCGGCACCGGTCGTGGAAGGCACGATGTTCACGGCCGCGGCGCGCGCGCGCCGAGGGTCCTTGTGCGCCAGATCCAGCAGGTTTTGATCGTTGGTATAGGCGTGCACCGTGCTCATGAGCCCCTTGTGCACTCCGAAGGCGTCGTCCAGCACCTTGATCATCGGAACGAAGCAGTTCGTCGTGCAGGAGGCGTTGGAGATGATGTTGTGTTTGGCCGGATCGTAGTCTCCGTCGTTTACACCGATGACAAAGGTGCCGTCGACGTTGGTGCCAGGCGCGGAGATGACCACTTTCTTGGCTCCGGCCTCGAGGTGCGCGGATGCCTTGGCGCCGTCGGTGAAGATACCGGTGCTCTCCACGACCACGTCGCAGCCCAGCTCACCCCAGGGAAGGGCTTTTGGATCACGCTCAGCCAGAACCCGGATGAGCTGGTCACCCACGGCGATTCCGTCCTCGACCACCTTGACCGTCTCCTTGAGGCGGCCATGCGTGGAATCGTACTTGAGCAGGTTGGCATTGATCTCCGCCGAGGTTAGGTCATTCACCGCAACCACCTCGATGTCCGCCCCGTTCGCGCGAGCAGCGCGATAAAAGTTCCTGCCAATGCGTCCGAAGCCGTTGATCCCCACCCTGACGGTCACCGCTACCTCCAATCGATGGCGCGCTTTTCAGCACGCCCTTCGAGCCTGATTACCCCAAGAACGCCTGAAATCCTAGCCCCGCCCCACCGGCCAACTTCGTCCCGGAGCGCAATTCACACAACCGAGGGATGCGAACGCGCCGGCCATCCCCCGGGGCGATCATCCCAGAAGTGAGGAAAGTGCCTTGGCCAAAAGCGAGGTGTCGTGAGTGCGCCCGTCCGGGCGTGCTAACTCACCGCGCACCCAGGTTCCACTCGCGGGGGGCAGCCCCGCCTCGATGGCGTTGTCGTCAAAGAGAACCACGTCAATCGATACGCCGGCCTCCGCCAGGAGCTCTACGTGCCGCGAAATGGACAGGCCCTGGGCTTCGCCCGCGCCAGAAGCAAGATTGGCCACCAGAATCTTGCGGGCCCGGCTGGCCTCGATCGCCTTGGCAATGGCAGGCACCTTGCAGACGGCCAGCACGCTGGTAAAGAGCGATCCGGGCCCGAAGGTGATGGTCGTTGCGGCGCCGACTGCCTCGATCACCAAACCATCAACGGCCGGGTCGGACGGGTCGATGGCAATGTCGCTGATACCCGGGGTCTGGGCAACGCGGACCTGCCCGGCCACCTCGTCTTCGGCGGCACGGCCCGAAAGGGTGAGCGGCTCGTTTCCCGCAGGCAGCACCAGGCCCTGGGCACCTACCAGGGAGGCAAGGGCCACAGCGGCCTCGGTGGCGTTCCGCGCCGAGGCGCATACTGCGCTGAACAGGAGGTTCCCCAGCGCATGCCCGTCGAGTTCACCGCCGACGAAACGATATTCGAGAAGTTGCGCCCAGGGGGAGTCCTCGGGCACAAGGGCGCCGACGCAGCGGCGCAGGTCACCGGGCGGAATGTGCCTGTAATGCTCTCGCAATCGCCCCGAGGACCCACCGTCGTCGGCCACCGAGACCACCCCTACCGGGACGTGGCCAAGGATGCGTACAGCCTGGAGAGTTGCCGCCAGGCCGTGTCCCCCTCCGAGGCAGACGATCCGTTCGGGAGCGGCCGTGAAACGCGGGGCAACCTCCGCGAGGGAGCTCATCGCTCAACGTCCCTGTGCATCGTACGTGGTTCCAGGCCCTTGCCGCGGAAGTAGGACGCAAGCTCCTCGGCCAGCACGACCGAGCGATGCCGGCCCCCGGTACAGCCGATGGCAACGGTCAGGTAGGACTTTCCCTCGTTCTCGTATGCCGGCACCAGGAAGTCGAAGAGGTCGGTGAGCTTGGCCAGGAACGCTTTCGTGTCCTCCTTGCCGAGCACGTAGTCACGCACTGGCTGCTCCAGCCCGGTATGAGGGCGAAGCTCGGGAATCCAATGCGGGTTGGGGAGGAACCGGCAGTCGAAGAGAAGGTCTACGTCTCGGGGAGTGCCGTAGCTGAACCCAAAGGAAACCACGGTGACCAGAAGCTTGTCGTTGGAGCCGCTGCCGGCAAAGAGTTCGGTCAAGCGGCGGCGGAGTTCGTGAATATTGAGGCGCGAGGTGTCGATCGTGACGTCGGCAAGATCGCGTAGCGCCTGCATCAGGACCCTTTCACGCGAAATCGCCTCCGAGACGGCCTCGTCGCTCAAGGGATGCCGGCGCCTGGTGCTCTCGAAGCGGTTGACGATCACCTCGTCGGTGGCCTCGAGGAAGAGGACACGGGTGCTGGGCCATAAGCCGCGCAGCGAGCCGATCTCCCGAGCCACGTCCTCCGGCGTCTCGGTCCCGAAGCGGCCGATGACAAAGGCCACCCTGTCGGCATCGCGGTTCATGTCAGCCAGCTCGGCAACCTTGGGGATGAGTGCGACCGGCATGTTGTCGATCACGAACCAGCCAAGGTCCTCGAGAACGGCCGCCGCCGAAGAGCGCCCCGCGCCGGAGAGTCCAGTTATGAAGAGGTAATCCGTCACCGGAATCCATCTTAGGTACGACTAGCCCGTGCGGAGCGGACCGGCACCCGTGACGGCTGGTCAGGCCCTGCGGAGGTGCAGCGCCAGGAGGCGCGGCACGAACCGCGCCTCGTAGTACTCGGGAGCCAGGGCCAGGAAGCCTGCCGGGGGTGCCGGCTCGACCATCTCCTCCAACACCATTCCTGCGGAGCGGGCGGCATTGAGATAGCGCGAGAGGGGACGATGCACGAACGGGATGAAGACCCCCTTCTCGACCTCTTCCACGGTCAGCTTCTCTTCCAGGTAACGGCCGATTCGCCAGTACTGCTCCTCGAGCACCTGGTCGTCGATCCAGCCTGAATCGGGCGTCTGGAAGAGAGGATGGTTCAGGAGGAAGACGAAACTCCCGGACGGGGCTAGCACACGGGCCACCTCCGAAAGAGCGGCCTCCAGCTCTGTCACGTGCTCGAATACCAGGCAGGCAACCACTGTATCGAAGCCTGCATCCCGAAACGGAAGGGCGCCTGCCTCGGCCATGAGGTATAGCTCCCCTTGTGAGCGCTCGCGCGCCAACTCGAGCTGCTCCGGTGTGGGATCCACCCCCACCAGGAGTTCACGCGGCGCCGAGCGAGCCAGGTGGCGCAAAACCTGGCCCTCCCCTGTTCCGACCTCCAGCACGCGTCGCCCGTGCCCTACAAGGCGAGCAACCAGGGGGAGCAGCTGCTCGGTGTACTCGGGATCCGCACCCTCGGTGAATCCCTGCTGCCACCACCCCGCGTTGTGACTCCAAAGCTCCGCGGCGATACCCTTGAACTCCGCGCCCAGGTAATCCTCTTGCTCGTCCATCTCGCTCCTCCTCCAGGCGACCGAGGTTACTCGCCCGCCTCTTCATGGCCCGTTTGCGCGCTTAGCCCGGGGTGGAGCACCGCATGGAGCGAACGCCCCACCTCCTCCGGAAGCCACCCCAGTGAGGACAGTTCTTCCTCGGACGCAGCCCGGATCCGCTTGAGCGAGCCGAAATGCGTAAGTAGTTTCTTCCTCCGCACCGGCCCCAGCCCCGGCACCTCCTCGAGGATCGAGTGGGTCATGGCCTTGTCGCGCAAGCTGCGATGGTAGGTGATGGCGAAGCGGTGGGCCTCGTCGCGGATCTGCTGCAGAAGGAAGAGTGCTTCGGAGGTCCGCGGTATACGCACCGGCTCGCTCCGCCCGACGAGGAAAACCTCCTCGAACTTCTTGGCCAGCGAGATCATCGGGATCTCACCGTCGAGCCCCGCCTCCACAAGCGCACGGTGCGCCGAGGAGAGTTGCCCCTTGCCCCCGTCGATGACGATCAGAGATGGCGGGTACGAAAAGCGCGCCAGGCGCCTGCCATCTTCGGACTCCTCCTCGTCCTCGTGGTTGAGTCGGGCGAGTCGCCGGGTCAGGACTTCGTGCATGGCCGCGAAGTCGTCGTTCTGGCCCACGTTGACCTTGAAACGCCGGTAATCGGACTTCTTCGGGATCCCGTCCTCCATCACGACCATTGAGCCCACGTAGTTGGTGCCCCCCAAGTGGCTCATGTCGTAGCACTCGATCCGCAGCGGAAAGAGAGGCAGTTCCAGCTCGTCCGCCAAGGACGTCAGGGCGCGCGCACGCGCCGAGTGATCGGAGGCGCGCCGCAGGCGATGCCTCTTGAACGACTCCTCGGCATTCCCTTTAGCGCGATCGGCCAGCGCACGCCCGTGCCCCCGCTGGGGAACCCTCAGGCGCACCCGTCCGCCCCTGCGCTCCTCCAGCCAGCCAATCAGCGCCTCCTGATTGGCCGGTATCCAGGGCACGAGAATCTCGGGAGCCAGAGCCGTGGGAGAGTCACCGTAGAGTTCCTCGATAACGCGCTCCAGCAGCTCGGGGTCAGCCAGCTCCTCTACACGATCCAGCACCAGCGAACGTCTGCCACTGACCCGGCCACCCCTGACGTTGAGCACCTCGACCAGGCACTCCAGCTCATCGGCATGGAGGCCGATGACATCGAGGTCCTCGTCGGGTGAGCCCACCATCTCCTGGCGCTCCACCACGCGCGCGAGCGCCGCGAGCCGGTCGCGAACTCTCGCCGCCGCTTCGAACTCCATCTCCCGGGACGCCTCGGCCATCTCCTGGCGCAAGACGTCCTCGATGCCCCTACTCCGTCCGCGGAGCACGGCTTCGAATCCGGCGACGTCCTGGCGATATGCCTCCTGGTCGATGGCCCCTATGCAGGGGCCCGAGCATCGCTCGATGTGATAGAGCAGGCAGGGCCGGCCGAGCTTGGCCTGCCGGGAGAACTTGGCGTCGGAGCAGGTCCGCACCCCGAAGGTGCGAATCAGCAGGTCGAGGGTCTCACGAATCGCGCTTGCCTCGGCATATGGCCCGAAATAGTGCCAGCTGCGGCGGTGTGACTGCCTGGTGACCGCGGCCCGGGGCCAGCTCTGGTCGGCTGTGACGACCACATAAGGGTAGCTCTTGTCGTCCCGCAGCCGGACGTTGAAACGAGGCCGGAAGCGCTTGATGAGGGAGTACTCGAGCATGATCGCCTCGACGTCGTTCTCGACGGTGATCCACTCGACGGACTCCGCCACCTGCACCATCGAGGCGACCTTTGGCGCGAGCTGGGAGGGGGATTGCATGTAGCTGGAAAGGCGCTGGCGCAGCGACTTCGCCTTCCCCACATAAATGATCCTGCCGTCGGCATCCTTGAATTGGTAGGAGCCGGGCAGGTCGGGCACCTTGCCCAGTTCAATCCGGCTGATCATGGCTCTACCCGCACCTTAGCGCGCCGCTCTAGCGCAGGAACTTGCCGGTGTGGCTGGCCTCCACCAACGCCACCTGCTCGGGCGGACCCGCCGCCACCACCTCGCCGCCGCGGTCGCCGCCCTCAGGGCCGAGGTCGACGAGCCAATCGGCGGTCCGAATGACGTCGAGGTTGTGCTCGATGACCAGCACCGTATTGCCGTTGTCCACTAGGCGCTCCAGCACCACCAGCAGCTTGCGCACATCTTCGAAGTGAAGCCCGGTGGTGGGCTCGTCCAAGATGTAGAAAGTGTGGCCAGTCGGGCGCTTCGCAAGCTCGCTGGCGAGCTTTACCCTCTGCGCCTCTCCTCCCGACAAGGTGGTCGCCGGCTGGCCCAGGCGGATATACCCCAGCCCAACCTCGGAAAGCGTGCGAAGGTGCCGCTCCACCGAAGGAAGCCGCGCGAAAAATTCGAGCGCCTCGTCAACCGGCATGTCGAGAACG
>JAJYPE010000129.1 GCA_021795585.1 Actinomycetes bacterium
CCACGCTGCAGGGGAGCCGGGCCGACTGTAGCGGCTCTTTCACGCCCGAGTCCCTGGCCTGCACCGTGACGGCGCTTGGCGTGGCGTTGGCGCCGGGCCGAGTTATTGAGAGGGTTGTCATCTCCAGCGCGCCGGGCTCGCAGGTGCGCGTGCAGAAGCTCTCGGGATCCGGCGCTTGGGCCTACGCGAAGAGCGCACCATCCGGGGAGATTCTTGTTGCGGTTCCGATCGCAGCGGCGGAGGTGGGAAGAGGTCTTCGGATCCAAGTCCAGGTTGCGATGCTGGGTGCCCAGGCCGGCTGCGCGACCAGTTTCGTGCCGACCTCACATGGTTGACCTAGGGAGCGGCGTGTTCGATTTGCAAAAGAGGTGCAAAGTGACTGGTTCGATAACGAGGAGGAGCGGATCCGGCACAGGAGGGCGCCTGTGGTCCCCGGTGGCGCTACGTAGGCCGGCGATGGTTTTGGCCGCCGGCGCCCTTGCCTTCTCCGTGCTGGAGGTGCCGGTGGCGGCCGACGCCTCGGTTTTTGGGGGCGTTAGTTCGGAGCTGACCAGGGCGCCTTATCTTACCGACCTGACCCAGACCGGAGTCGAGGTGAGCTGGGCGACGGCGAGCCAGTACAGGGGAGCGGTCGAGTATGGGCCGCCCGGAGCTTGCGGCACTCAAAAGGTGATCTCGGAGCAGCTGGGCAAGCCGGTTACCGTGGGTGCGAGCCGGGAGTATATGAACGACGTTGCACTCTCCGGCCTGAGCCCGAACACAACGTACTGCTACCGGATCTTTTCCGCCGGCACGGCACCGGTCGACTTTCTGGGCTCGAATCCCTCGCCGGAGTTCACCACGCTCCCGCCGACCGCCGGCACGCGACCTTTCACCTTTGACGTCCTCGGAGATTGGGGTGACACCACCAACAGTGGAGTGAACAACGGCTCGGTGAACCAGAACCAGGCCAATATCGACGCGGAGATCGCTACGAGCGGTGCGCAGTTCGCCATCTCGGTCGGAGACACCGCATACATGGGGGGAAGCCAGACCAACTATGGCGACCTCTACCAGACCGGGATCAACGTTAGTGCCGTATTTGCCCCCGAATACTGGGCGGTTCCCGGCCAGACGATTCCGCTGATGCAGACGGACGGGAACCACGGCATGAATTCGACGTCCTTGGCGGTATGGCCAGAGGATGTCTCGGCGGCCTCCTCCGGAGGGCTCTATTCAATGGTGAACTATCCATCGATCGATGGCACAAGGGCCATTAGCTACCCGACCACCGCCTACGCATTCAGTGCCGGCGGGGTCCGCTTCTACATGCTGGAGGCTTCCTGGGGCAACTCCAACGTGGGCACTGCGAGCGGAGGCGCCTGCGGGTCGTACTGCAAGATTTACCAGGTTGACCATGACGCCCATTGGACGGTGACCGCCGCCGAGTACCAGTGGCTCGCGAGAGATCTGGCTGCGCACCAGGGCGGGCTAAAATTCGCTTTCTTCCACTTCCCACTCCACTCCGACGATGCGACCGAACCCGACGACGCCTACCTGGACAACACGCCTTCGAGTGCGTTCAGCCTTGAGCAGCTGCTCCACGACAACGGCGTTGAGCTCGCCTTCAGCGGCCACGCCCATATCTACCAGCGCAACATCGCCTCACCGGGGGGAGTGACCAATTACGTGAGCGGCGGTGGTGGTGGCAAGGCGGTGCCGGTGAGCGGCTGCTCGACAACCGACGCCTATGCGGTGGGCTGGTCCTATAGCAAGAGCAAGGGGTCGGCATGTGGATCCGCTCCGATTCCCGCCACCGATTCGCAGGTCTACAATTTCCTGCGCGTGACCGTCTCAGGCGCTACGGTGACCGTCGTGCCGATCAACGCGGCCGGAGTAGCCTTTGACCAGGCGACCTACAACTTCGGCGCCGACACTGTGGCGCCGACGGTGCCTGGCGCTATCTCGTACTCCCAGGCCGGCTCTTCGGTACAGGTCTCTTGGCAGCCCTCCGCGGACAACATCGGCGTCAGCGCTTACGACGTCTATAGGAACGGCCTTTACCTGGCCACGGTTGGTCCTTCGGCGACCAGGTATCTGGATAGTCCGGTGCCGAAGGGAATCTCCTTTACCTACGTGGTCGTCGCCCGCGACCTGGCCGGCAACAAGGCCTCCGGCGGCGTGACGACCAAGGGAGTTCCCGACTTGACGGCACCATCGCAGCCAAGCGCTGTTTCAGCTGTGGTTTCGGGCCCGACCTCGGCCACCATCACCTGGCAGGCATCAACGGACAAAGTGGGAATCTTTGGCTACAAGATTTTGAGGGGCGGTACCTCCGTCGCGATGATTCCGGGCAAGGCAACCAACTTCGTCGACACGAATCTGGTTCCGGGTTTGGGCTACGCCTATCAGGTCGCGGCGGTGGACACCTCGGGAAACCAGTCGCAGCCGAGTGCGATTGCCGGCGTGGCAGCTCCAGCGGACGCCACGCCCCCGACGCCTCCAAGCGGCCTCCAGACAACCGCGGTTACCTCTAACTCCGTTTCGCTGGAGTGGAGCCCCTCGAGTGACAATATCGGAGTCGTAGCTTACGACGTTCTCCGTAATGGAGTGAAGGTGGCAACCGTGGCCGGGACTTCGTACCTGGATGCCGGAGTCGCGCCCGATGGCCAATACCAGTACATGGTGGTGGCTTTCGACGCGGCAGGCAACTCGACGACCGGTGCTGCGCTTGCCGTTTTGACACCGCAGACAGGAACCGTCTTCTCGGACGGCTTCGAGTCCGGGGGCCTGGGCGGCTGGCAGGTAGCTAGTGGCGTGGCCGTGGAATCGGCGCTGGTCCACTCGGGTGGCTTCGGGGTCGAGGCCGCTGGCAACGGCTTGCCCGCATACGCATATGCCGACCTCGGCGGGGCCTACGCAGAGGCGTGGTCTCAGGCCTGGGTTTACGTGGCAAATGCCTCGGGCTCGGCCAACCTCTTCGGCCTGAGAAGCTCCACGGGGGCTTCCATGGTCAACGTCTATCTGAGCCCGACTGGGAAGCTTTCCATCAGGAACAACATCGGCGGGGTGACCGCGAACAGCGGCACGCCGGTCACCACTGGAACCTGGCATTTGGTGGCGCTGGATGTGTCCATGGATACCTCCGGCGGGACGATCGCGGCCTACCTCGACGGGAACCTGGTGGCGGGCCTGGATCTCAGCTCCCAGAATCTGGGGTCCTCGCCAATTACGGCCTTGCAACTGGGTGACACGACTTCGGGAAGGACCTTCGACGTCTATTTCGACGACGTTGCCGTCGCTACATCACGCTTGCCGTGATCGTTCGAGGCCCGGCCTTTTGCATGCCCGATTGGCCGGGTCGCGTTCGAAGATGGCAGGCGTGATGAAGACAACGGGCCTGGCATCGGCACTAGATTGGAGATGTGCACAAGTCGCTTGGGCGGATCGTTTGCCGCTTTACGACCCATGATTGGTGGGCGCTTTCTTATCCTCCCGCTCGGCGATGGGAGTGCCACCGCTGTGGGCTGATCAGGGAGGACGTGCCCCTCGCGCCTTCGTCGTCCGGAGCCAATCCCGCACGGGCAAAGCGCCGCGCCAGCGGCGATCAGGCCGGCGAGGTCTAGCGCCGCAAGGGCATCTCGAGCTTGGCGCGCCGAAGCAGGCGGGTGCGCAGGCGTCTCTTCCTCCCCGTGATTGGAAGAGCAGGTCGACTTTGTCGCCTCGGGCCGGCGAAGCCGGAAGCTCTTGGCAGCTCATTCGCTGCGTCGCGAGGCAAATCCAGCCAGGATTGAAGTGACTTCGCTGACTGGTGAAGCCGCCAGTCCCCTCGGGGCCCTCTGGTGGCACGGTGCGGGATGTTATCGCAGGACTGTGCGCGGTAGGCTCATGCAGGTTCAGGCTCAGGTTCGCCGGCCGCCGCCACGCTTTGGCTCGGCATGAAGGCTGCGACGCAGAGGGCAGCCGCCGCCGCTGCGGTGACGCCCATCCAGCCCGCGAGAGCAAAACCGTCCATGAATCCCAACCGGACCTGCAGAACCAGCAACGATTGGATCGCGCCGGCCAGGTGCCCTGCAACGGCCAGTCCCGTCGTAAGAGAGCCGTCGGCCAAATTGCGGATCGCGACCGGCAGGGCCGCCGTGGCGGGTTTCAATTCCCGTGCGTACTCCGAATTGAAGATGCTTCCAAACAGCGCCACGCCAAGCGCCCCGCCGATCTCCATTGCCGCCACATTGATCGCGGCGCCGATGCCTGTCTCCCGGGGTGCGAGGCTGCCCATCACTTCGTCGGTTCCTACCGTCAAGACGATACCCATGCTCAGACCGCCGGTGACCAGAATCCCGACAACGCCCACGTAGGTCGTGGCGGTCGTGAAGAAGAGTTCCTGCCCTATTGCCACGATCATCAAAACAAGGCCGACGGCCAGTGATAGGCGTGGTCCCACCCGCGGGGCCAGGGCGCGTGCAACGCCGGTCCCGGCCACCACGGCGACTGCGGCGGGCAGGAAGCTCACGCCGGCGCGAAGAGGCGAGTACCCGAGGTAAAGCTGAAGGAATTGGGTCATCAGGAATAGGAAGCCGAAGATCCCCAGGTAGATAGTGCCCATGGCAAGCGACGAGAGGGAGAAGTGGCGGCTCCGGAACACCGAGAAGTGGACGATGCCTGATTCCGCCGTCATCGCCCGGCGTACGAAGAGTAGCCCGGCAACAACGGCGACCACAAAGAGGAAAAGGGTGCGTAGATCGGCCCAGCCCCAGCTGGGCGCCTGGATAATGCCGGCAACCAGGCAGGAGAGGGCCACCACCGAGAGGGCCGAACCCATCCAGTCGAGCGAGTGCAGTCGGTGACTAGGGCTCCGGGGCAGCAGGAGTCCGGACGCAACCAGTGCCAGCGCGGCGACCGCCATGTTCGCCAGGAAGATCGATCCCCACCAGAACTGCGTGAGGAGGGCGCCTCCGACGAGCGGACCGAGAGCGACGCCGAGCCCTGCACTGGCCGTCCATCCGGCGATCGCCGTTTGCCTTTGGGCGGGAGTGGGGAAGACATCGATGAGCATCGACAGAGAGGCAGGAACCGCCAGGGCGGCGCCGACTCCCATCACGAGCCTCCCGCCGATGATGACGTCGCTCGAGTGCGCCGAAAGCGCGACCACCGAGCCGATGATGAAGGCAACCAGTCCGCTTTGCAGCACCTCGCGACGACCGAGGCGATCGGCCAGGTGCCCCCCGACCATGATCAGTCCCGCGAAGGCGGTGGTGTAGGCGTCGGTGATCCACTGCAGCTCTGTTGTCGAGGACCCCAGGCTGCGCTGCAGGGTGGGGAGAGCCACATTGATGATGGTGTTATCCATCGCCACCAGGAAAAAGGTCATGCAGAGCACCGCAAGTGCCTTGATTTCCACGGCTCCGGAATGGATCGGAGCACCGGCAACGCCGGTTTGTCCCGAATAGTCGGCCGAGTGGAAGCGATGTTTGGCCATGGCTGCACCCCTGGGCTCATAGCATTTGCGACGCCAATGCAACGATATCTGAAGCGATGATCTTTAGCCGTCGGTTGGCATTCGAATTGGATTTAAGACAGCAGCACAAGAATTTGACCCGGCCTGAACGCTGAGACAAGGCCGTCGTTTGCTCTTGGGCGGCTCATGTTTTCCAGGTGGTCGGGCGTATACGGCCGGGGTGCCGGGGATTTCTACGGCGGGTCCGGTCGTCCTACGTTTGCGGGCCGGCGTGGGGCAAGGCCGAAGCCGCAATGCTCCGAGGGCTAACCGGCTTTGCGGTCTTGGAAGCCAAGGGTCTCTGGCGGAGCCCGCCGCCGGCGCACCTGCCGCGGTCGCTGATTCAGAGCGACAGTGTCTCCCAGATCGCATCCAGTTCGCGGTCTGCGGACTTGATCAGCCGCTCTCCCTCGGCCATCAGATCCGCAAGGTCTTG
>JAJYPE010000130.1 GCA_021795585.1 Actinomycetes bacterium
CTTTTCCGCGATGGCAAGCACTGCGGGGACGCTCTGCGGAGTCACGATAGCGAGCATCCGCTCCTGAGATTCCGAGGTCATCACCTCGAAGGGCTCCATGCTGGCCTCGCGCCGCGGAACGCGCTCGACATAGACGTCCATCCCAAGACCGGCGTTCGCAGCAGTCTCCGAGGTCGCACAGCTTAAACCGGCACCACCCAGGTCCTGGATTCCCACCACTAGCTTGGCGTCCAGGAGCTCCAGGCAAGCCTCGATGAGGCGCTTCTCCTCGTACGGGTCGCCGACTTGGACGCTCGGCCGCTTGCTGGAGTCAACCTCGGCCCCAAAGCCGGCTGAGGCAAGTACGGAGACGCCCCCGATACCGTCTCTCCCGGTTGGTGAGCCCAGCAAAATCACCTGGTTCCCTATGCCTTCAGCTCGGGCAAGTACGAGCTTGTCGACAGGCAGCACACCAACCGCGGCCACGTTTACGAGCGGATTCGAGTCATACGTGGGATCGAAGACGATCTCCCCACCGACAGTCGGAACCCCGACCGCGTTTCCATATCCCGAAATGCCGGCGACCACCCCGTTGTAGATGTAGCGGTTCCTCGGGTCGGACGCGTCGCCCATTCGCAGGCTGTCCAGAAGAGCAATCGGCCTCGCGCCCATGGTGAATATGTCCCGCAAAATCCCACCTACTCCGGTGGCGGCACCTTGATAAGGCTCGATCGCGGACGGATGATTGTGGGATTCCATACGAATCGCAACGGCAATACCATCCCCCGCATCGATGACCCCCGCGTTCTCACCCGGTCCCACCAGCACCTTCTCCCCTTTGGAGGGGAGCCGCCTCAAGTGAAGGCGAGAAGACTTATAGGAACAGTGTTCGGACCACATCACCGAATACATAGCGAGCTCGACATAGTTTGGTCCACGACCGAGGATCTCCTCGATCATGGTGAGTTCCTCGTCCGTAAGGCCGAGGGCGCGGTGTATTGGCTGCTCCATATAAATACAGCCTAAAGTCCGCTGCGCCCCTCGGGGCGGGACACGCCTACCCACAATCAGCGGAACGAAGGGCTTTCGATAAGGAGCGGACAACGCGTAGTGCGCGAAACGGCCACGACTCTCGGTGGCAAACCTCCTGGCACTAGTCTGTGATTCACCTGAGAAATCCCGGCCAGGTTGGCCCTCCGATTAGCGACATCCCCCGGTGCGCCTCTCGCCCACGTTCAACGCATTTCACCCAAAGCAATCCAGGTGCCGCGTAGAGCGGTGCAGCTTGAATTCGTCCGTGCCCGACCGACGGAGGCAATGACCCTGTCTTCACAAATTCCCGCTTAAGTATGTAGATGCTCAGGGTCACGACCCCGCGCATGGCATGTGTCCAAGCCCATAAAAACGATTACAGCAGCTGTAGTTGCACAGAATGAAACAGGGGCGGCGCTTCACATGCGCACGCTGCCAGCCGTTAAAGCTGCGCATTTACCATCCGCGCACCGCGCCACCTGGGGATTACTAACGACACGTATGACATTTTTACAAAAGTACGTTATGTGTCGACACTTCATTTGTAGTGACAAGTCAGGGCGTTATGGCGCAACCACAGTGGTGTATCGCTCGAAAAGGTTGACGCTTGTACCTGCTACTTCTATCCGCACGATTGATAGATAAGCAGATTCTCTGCCCTCAAGGTGGAATTATTCAAAAGCATGTTGAAAGGCGAAGAAAATGTTGCGACGACAGAAATCGGGGATAGAATGACCCGGCGTTATATGCACAGTCCGACTATTAAGGTAGTATTACGGCATGGCGGAAACTCAGAATCAGAAGGCTGACCCTGCCAAGGAAGCTTCGGCACGCGGTCAGGCAAAGATAATTCGTGAATACCTCGAGGCGCTCGAGCGCAATCGTCCCCGTAGGGGGCGGCGGCGCACTCGCGAGACAGTCGAGAAGCAGCTTGCGCAGGTCGAGGCGCTGTTGGGGGATGCGGATCCATTGGATCGACTGCACCTGATTCAGCGCAAACTCGATCTGGAAAAGGAACTTGAGAACCTCAAGAACAAGGTCGACATCGGTGATCTCGAGTCACGCTTTGTGTCCGTGGCACGAGAGTACGCGGACCGTAAGGGAATCACCTACGATGCCTGGCATGCTCTAGGGATATCCAACGAGGTCCTTGACCGTGCAGGCGTTCCTGTTCCCAAGGTCGCGGTTCGCCGTAGGCGCACCAGCCAAAGCGCCTGAGCTAGGACATTAGGCTTCGCAGCCACGATTGATGGTACATCATCAGGGTGAGCCATTAATTGTGGCTGCGTGCCGTTAAGGGACTGTGACGACCCGAAAAAGTTCAGCTGTTGAGAATTTCCCGGATGAAGGAACCGAGTACCTTTCGGCCGTCAGTGCCACCAACGATCTCCTCGACAGCGCGCTCGGGATGGGGCATCATGCCGACGACGTTTCCTCTGATGTTGGAAATTCCCGCGATCGATCCGACGGAGCCGTTCGGATTGTCCACGTATTTGAAGACGATCTGATCGTTTTCGACCAAACTGTCATGAGTGACTTGATCGCAGGTGTAGTTACCCTCGAAGTGGTTTATGGGCAAGGAAATGATCTCTCCGGGCTGCATAAGTCCGCTGGCAGCCGAGCGATTGGAAACCACCTCGAGCTTCTCCACATCGCAGATAAAGCGAAGGCCAGCGTTCTTCTGTAGCGCGCCCGGCAAGAGCTTTGCCTCCGTCAGTACCTGGAATCCATTGCAGATTCCAAGCACCGGCTTCCCGGCCTCGGCCATCTCGATAATGGCGTTCATAACGTTGGAAAAACGTGCAATGGCACCGGGACGGAGGTAATCGCCATGGGCGAATCCACCTGGCAGGACGACGGCATCGCAAGCGCCCAGTTCGGAGTCGCCATGCCACTTGATTTCGGCATGCATTCCGAGCAGCCCGAGCGCGTGCACAACGTCATGCTCGCAGTTTGTGCCGGGAAAGACGACGACGCCTACCGTGGGGGGCATTTCAGGAAGAGGCTGAGGCCAGGAGGTCCCGAACCCGGAAGTCCTCCAACACGGGATTTGAGAGAAGCTGCTCCGCGATCTGAGTTACCACATCGGCCGCGGCGTTCTCGTCGTCAGCGTTCAGCAGCAATCGAAACAGCTTGCCGGTAGCAACTCTTTCAACCGAGCCGTAGCCCAGCGAAACGACTGCGTCAAGGATCGTCATCCCTTCAGGATCGGACACGCCGTCCTTGAGGAGTACTTCGACGACAGCTTCGTACCTCAACGTGAAATACCCCGCTAGATAAGACCGTCCGCAGGCCCATGGACCTTCGGACGCACAACTTCCTCAGACAACCTAGTCGCCGAAAGGGGTGGCTCCGGTCGAGGCGGCCGCCCAGGCGCGCTCCAGCCAGCCTTGAAAGGAGGTGCCGGTGATCCTTTCGTAGACGCTGCGATAGCGCTCCGCAAGGGTGTCTAGAACCTCCCCCGGAAGTGCGGGAGGCGGAGGGGTCTTCTCCCATCCAGTGCTCTCGAGGTAGTCGCGAAGCGGCTGCTTGTCGAACTGCACGGGTTCCCTGCCCGGCTCCAGGGCATCGGCATCCCAAAAGCGCGATGAGTCCGGGGTAAGGACCTCATCGCAGAGAAGGAGTTCGTCATCGACATAGCCGAATTCGAACTTTGTATCGGCTAGGACGATACCCGCCTTCGCCGCGGCCCCTGAACCCCTGGCAAAGACCGCGAGCGAGGTCTTTGCCAGGCGGTCGACGAGGTCGGCCCCGAAGATCTCGCGTGCCCGCTCGATGGAGATGTTTTCGTCGTGGCCAACCGCATTCTTGATCGACGGGCAGAAAATCGGCTCCGGCAGAGGTGAGGCGAGCCTCAGCCCGCCGGGCAACCTGTGGCCGTGGACCGTTCCGCGCTCCACGTACTCTTTGAAGGCGCTGCCGGCGAGATGGCCGCGGACGATGCACTCCAGCTCGACCATTCGCGCGCGCTTGGTCACCACCGACCTTCCCACGAAGTCGGGATCAATCGCCTCGCCCACGCCGGCAGGTGTAGGAAGGCATTCGATCAGGTGGTTGGGCACGACGTCGGAGGTAAGGTCCATGAACCAGCAGCTCATCGCAGTAAGAATCTGCCCCTTGCCGGGCACCTTCTCCGCCATCACCACGTCAAAGGCCGACACCCTGTCACTGGCCACCATAAGAAGGCGCGGTGGAGCAAAAGAGTCCAGCTCATAGACGTCCCTAACTTTGCCGGAGTAAACGTGGCGCATCCCGGCCCTCCTTCTTAGAAAGCCCTACGCGTCCGCCCGGCCGTGGCCGAGACGGCGAATCTGCTCGACCACCTTGGCCGCGGCATCTACGGTGAGGCCGGCATTGGAGACCACCCTGGCCTGGTCAAATGCGTCGGAAAGCACCTCTTCCTGGAGATACGCGCCGGCCATCGAAACAAGAACGTCGCGCAGCGGCCTCCTCTTCGTTCCCGCCTCGCGCGCCGCCGACTGCACGATCCGGTAGGCCTCGTCCCGGCTCAGGCCGGCGTTAACCAGGGCCAGCAGCAGCGACTGGGAGTAGACCAGGCCGTACGAGGCGTCCAGGTTTTCCTTCATCCGCGCCGGGTAGACAATCAGTCCTTTGATCAGGCCGGTGAACTTCACCACCATGTAGTAGGCGAGGATGGAGGCATCCGGCATTACCACCCGCTCCACCGAGGAGTGGGAGATGTCACGCTCGTGCCAGAGGGCGATGTCCTCGAGCCCGGAGACCAGGTACCCGCGCATGACCCGCGACAGGCCCACCAGCCGCTCCGAGAGGATCGGGTTGCGCTTGTGCGGCATTGCCGACGAGCCCTTCTGCCCCTCCTGGAAGTACTCCTCGGCCTCCTGCACCTCGGTGCGCTGCAAGTGGCGGATCTCGGTCGCGAAGGCTTCGATCGAGCTGGCCAGCGATGCCAAGGCGTAGAGGTACTCGGCATGGCGGTCACGAGCGATGACCTGGGTGGCTGGAACTGGCCTTAGCCCCAGCGCTTCGCAGACCATCACCTCCACCTGTGGATCGATGTTGGAGAAGGTGCCCACCGCCCCGGAAAGCTTGCCCACGCTGATACCCGTCACGGCACGTTCTAGGCGCCCGAAGTCCCGGTAAAGCTGCAGGGTCCAAAGCCCGAGCTTGTTGCCGAAGGTGGTCGGCTCGGCATGCATTCCGTGGGTGCGCCCGGCCATGATGGTGTTGCGGAACTCTTCGGAGCGGGTGCCCACGACCTCGATCGCCTCGGCCAACTGGCGGAGAATCACGCTGCCGGCACGGCGCAAAAGCAGCGAAAGTGCTGTGTCGACGACGTCCGAGGAGGTGAGGCCATAGTGAACCCAGTTGCCCGCCGGCTTACCCACCCGGGCCTGAACGATGTCGACGAAGGCGGCCAGGTCATGATTGGTGATCAGTTCGCGATCGTTTACGGCAGCCACGAACTCCTCGTCGACCACCGGCCGATTGGCGCGCACGAAGACCGCATCGGCCGCCGGAATTCTCCCCAGCGTAGCTAGCGCCTCGACGGTGAGTATCTCTACCTCCAGCCATGCCTCCATGCGCGAGCGGTCCGTGAAGATCTCGCCTATCTCGGCAAGGGTGTAACGTTCGATCAACTCTGAACCTCCTTTAGGACCTTTCGGTCGGGTGGCGCCCGGCAAGCGCACTGGCACCGATGTCAGAGCGGAACTGAGCGCCCTCGAAGTGGATCTCGGCAATCGCTGCGTACGCCCGGGTGAGGGCATCGGGCATGCTCTGGGCGAAGCCGGTCACCGAGAGGACTCTTCCTCCCGCCACCAGCATCTCTCCACCCTCCCCTCGCCTGGTCCCGGCGTGAAAGACCTTAACCTCCGGCATAGCGCCGGCGGCATCCAAGCCGGTTATCACGC
>JAJYPE010000131.1 GCA_021795585.1 Actinomycetes bacterium
TAATACTTGACGAACCCACCGCAGCGGTCGACCAGGCCACCGCCGAAGAGGTAATCTCCACTCTGCTGCGGGTCTACCGGGGCAAGACGCTGGTGGTGATCACCCATCAAGAGTTTCTGCTCTCGCGATTTGACCAGGTGATCCACCTGGACCGGGTCTGACTCTTCTATCCCAGCACTGTGATCTCAGCCGCGCCGCGTTCCTTTTGGCGCAAGAGGAGCTTGCGCCCCAGCATCATTCCCGCCGCCGCCGTCAAGGCGGCTACGGATGCAAGCGACCAGGCCCACGAGAACGAGGCGTGGTCCACCACGTATCCGAAGGCAAGGGGCCCGATGACCGAGCCAATGAAGGCTCCCGCCTGAGTCGTTCCGGTTGCCCTGCCCTCTGCGCCGGGATGGTTCACGATGACCGCGAAGTTGAACACCCCGTTCCAGCCCCAGCCGGCCGCATACGCGATGGCGGTGGCAGGAATCACCAGCCAGTAGCTCTGCAGAGCAAAAGCTGCGTATCCCACGGCCCCCAAGCCCACCATTCCCGCGATGACGGGTAGGTGACGGCCGCCACGCCGGTCGGCAAGCAAGCCCCCGACCAAGCGGGATACCAGTCCACAGGCGGAGCCGAACGCAGCCAGCAGGCCGGCATCGGAGGGCGAGAAGCCGGTGTGCACAGCGTTCTCGACCAGGAAGGCACCCAGGGCGTTCGCCGCGCCGGCACCGAAGGCCATCGCGGCTGCCAGCGTGATGATCGGAGGCAGGGCTATGCGCGGCCTCTCCTTGGAATAATCCACCCCGGAGCGGGTGACGCCGGTGGAACGGCCCGGCGGCACTGCCACCAGGACGATTAGCGCCACCACTCCGGCAATGGCGTAGGCGTAATGCCAGCCGATGGTAAGGGCGATGGCTGGGACAGCCAGGCCGGCAAAGAGGGTTGAAACAGGTATTGCCGCCTGCTTGACGCCGAGAGCGAACCCGCGGCGGCCCGGAGGAACGGCATCTATGACGAATAGGTTGACGGCGGGCTGCATCGCCCCATTGGTAAAGCCGGCCAGGACCAACATGACAAGCATCACCGCGTAGCTGCGTCCGTAGACGGCGATTCCGAAGAGCAGAAGGGCCACTGCGAGCGCGCACACGCGCATGATCCGCTCGCCGCCCAGCTTCTCGGCCATGGCGCCCGCCAGCACGGAAACGAGTGAAGCGGCCGCGAAGAAGGCGGCCACCAGCAGTCCTAGTGCGCCCACGCTGAAGTGGAGGCTCTGGCGCACCTGCACGGCCAGCGCGCCGGTCAGGAAGACGGGCAGCGTGGTAGCAGTGGTGGCGGTGATAGACACCGCCACCTTGTATGCACTTCTTTGGTGGAACGGGCGCCTTTCCGCGAGAACTCCTCTAAGCGGCTCCTGGTAACACGCTCCAGGCTACCGTCGCCCGGCTTCTAATGACAAAACCGACTAATCGTCTACGACGCTGATGGCAAGCTCCGGGCACAGCTGGGCGGCCCGGCGCAGCAAGTCCGCATGGCTCACTGAAACCTTCTGCTTGGCAATGATCGGATAGTGCCACTTGTCCAACCGGATGTATTCATCCAGAAGCTCTGCACAAGTGCCGTGACCGTGACAACGAGTCGGATCGATGACCAGCCGCATCAAGCCGCGCCTCCAGCGCTGACCGAAGCGCCAGGAGGCAGGAGCATGGAGGTGTGGCTCCCTTGGGCGGTGCAGCGGCCGGAGCGGTGCAGCTTGACCTCTTCGGCGAACGCACCCACCGTGGACCGGACCAGCTGGATCACTCCGTCAGGGTGCTGGCAGCCGCCGCGATGCTCCACCAAAGGGATAACCGATCGCAGGTCGTGCATGCCACGCTCCACGTCGGACGAAAGCGCAATGCGCGCCATGGCCGTCGATATCTCCGGCAGCCCGTGCAAACACGGGCCACACTGGCCGGCGCTCTGGCCGGCAAGGTACTCCGTGATGGCCGCCGCCTCAACGACGGGGCACGTCTCACGCCCCACAACTCCGAGGACGCCGGCGCCGAACGACAGCCTGTGTTCGGCCAGGGCCGCATCGTCCATGGGGAACTTGGCGGTGTGGGGCGCGCTCAAGTCAAGCCAGCGGCCGAAGTACCCGCCGAAAAGCACCGCCCTCGGATCTGGGGCTTCGGTCTCTCGAAGCACCTCGGCCAGGCTCGCTCCCGGAGACAGCTCGTAGACCCCAGGACGACCGACCGCGCCGATGATGGTCAGCAAGCGCGTTCCTCTATCGCCTCCTTGTCCACCCTGGCGATACCATTCGGAGCCAAACCGGAGGATCATGGCAACGTGAGCAAAGGTCTCGACGTTGGAAAGCAAGGTCGGTGCTCCGCGAAGTCCCGACGATGCGATTCGGTCCATAGAGAATTGTGGAAGGGCCGGTCCCTTGGCGATGCGCCGCACGACCGCGGTCTCCTGGCCCGAAACGTAGCCGGCAGGTGCCTCGACAATCGTGACCCGCAGCTCGGTGATCCCGCGCTCGCGGCGCTCCCTCATCGCCGCGTTCACCGCGGAGTGCGCTTCACGGTCCTTTACGTATAGATAGGCACTCTTAGCGCCCAGGAGGCCGGCCACCAAAGAGATTCCATCCAGAACCAAGTGAGGGTTGTTCTTCAGCAGAAGCGTGTCCTTCTTGCTGAGGGGTTCCGACTCCGATCCGTTTGCGATCACGACCGGGCTCTTGCGGCTCTCGGCGGTGGCCACGGCTTGAAGCTTCTTCCAGAATGGGAAGCCGGCTCCCCCGCGGCCGGTCAGATTGGCTGCACGCAGGGTATCCAGCGTCATGCCCAAGGTCAGCCCTCCCGGCAGCCTGCCGTAGGCTGCGACGTGCTCGGCGAGGGGCATCACGAGCCGGGGGCGCGTGGAAAGGTCGGAGACGAACGCCACCCTGCCCGAAGGGGCGGGCCTATGGGCTGACTCCCAACCCTGTGACAACCGCCTTGGACCAGTTGGCGCCATAATGCTTACTGAAACGCTCTCGATCACCTTTTCTCCTCCTCGATCTTCATCCGGTCTGTAGTGGTTACGGCTAATCGGTGCTCATTGGGACTTTGGCTAGGATGCCGACGCGGTCGGCGCCTGCAGCTGGCCGGAGAAGGAACTTCCACTGATATTGACGGATAGGGCGCCCGAAACACTTCCCTGCGCCCCGTGCAGGGAGAGCACCAAGGTTGAACCTCCAGCCTGGGCCACCAATCCGGTGTAGATGTTCGGGGCGGAGGAGGTCCCTATGGCGACAGAGGACCCTTGGAGGACAAGCGAGCCCTGCTGAACCGAACCGACAAGGCGCACGGTCACCACGTCCCCGGTCCCGGCGACGGTCCCGGCCAGGGTCACCGTGGAAGTCCCGGAGTTCGAGTTGACGATCGATACGGTCCCCTGCACCGCGCCGTTCACGGGCCAGACGAAGGAGTTGGAACCTGAACCGCTGCCCGAGGATTTCAACGCCGCAGTGGTGGTCACCTTGGGGAGCAGGGAAAAGCTCGAGGAGGCGGATGCCCACCCAGTGCGCAGCGGTCCCTTGAAGGACCAGCCGAGCGCCAGGACCGGCACCGCCAGGATAACGGCACCGCCACCCACCTTGGCCAACTTGCGCAGCTGGGCATCGGTCGCTGTCCTGAAGATCGCGGCCAGCGCAACCACGCCCACCAGGGCAATGTAAATGCCCTCCACCAGACCCACGCGTGCGTCGGAGCCGGTTCCCATGGCATGGAAAAGTGCAAAGCTCACGACAAGCCAGCTGGCGTAATGGATCTTCTTCCACGGGCCCTGGGAGAAACGGTGCCTGATCACCGAGGTGCCAATGACCACCAGCAGCAGGTCGAACGAGATCGCCCCGAAACCAACCCAGATCGGCCGGTAGCTGGAGATGAAGGGGATGATCGAAGCCGCGAGCCCGATATGGACGAAGCTGTCCAGGAGCGCTGTGATGATGTGGATGCCGAGAAAGACGGCCGCTGAAATTGATAGTCGGCGATGCAGGTCAGGAACCAGGAACTTGGCAAATCCCTTGGGGGCGGCCTTGGTCGCGGTGACCATTCCGAGGATGACAACTGCGGCAAGTAGAAGGATTGCAATAATCCCGGTGGCTCGGGTCAGGTACCAGAGAAGCTTGGGGTTCCCGCCAATTGCGGCCAGAACGGTGGCAGTGGCGATCATATCGCCGCCTCAAGGCGCCGCTCGGCCGAACGACGGGATCCACGCGACGGCCAGCCGCTTAGCGTCACGGCGGTACCGTCCGAGCCTCTCAGCAAAGCGGGATACCCGAAGCGAGCCATCACCGCAACGCCTCTTGGCCCCGCAAGCAACGTGGACAATGTCGCCACGTTGGCCTCCAGCGCCGTGCCCGCGGCAGCGGTGGCGGTTACTATCGCGACGCCGACTCCACTGGTATCATCCACTCCAACCAGGTGCTCGCGAAGCTGACCCTCAGAGTCGAGCCATCTGCGGGTAAGGCGTGAAGAGGTCGCAATCGCTCCAGAGGACAGATGCACGATCTGTCCCGCCGCGTCGGGATCGAGGGAGGCATCCTCCGTGATGCGTACTGGCCATCCCCCGCTGGGGGCCTCGCCCCCAATGGCGATATCACCGCCGAGGTTGACGACAACCCCGCCCCCGCCCGCGCGAACCATGCGCTTCGCCACGCGGTCGGCGAGCCAACTCTTGCCAAGACCGCCCAGGTCCAGCAAGAGGCCCACCGGGCGGGTGACGGTCAAATTTCGGGGGTCCAACGAGACCGACGAGAAGTCGAGCTTGGGCGCGGTGAGCGACGCCGCGTGCACCGCCGGGTTTCCATCGCGGACCAGCTCGGCAAGATCGGCACCGACAGCGGCGTCAATCGCCCCACTGCTTATCCGGAACGCGTTGCGATACACCTCAAGAAGCTCGAACAGCGTCGCCGAGACCTGAACAGTTCCACGCCGATCGAGATTCAACGAGGTGAGCTCGGAATCTGCGCGGAAGAAGCTGGCGTGGTAGTCGATTGCGGCGATTTCGGAACGTGCGCTCTGAAACGCGGCGGCGGGCGAGCTGGACCCATAGGTGAGAAGTTCGCACCGGGTGCCAATTGCCTGGAAACTCTCGTGTGCGAAGTCAAAGGCAACCATTGTCTAGGAGCCTCCGCTCGCCATGATCGGCGCCTGGGAGACAGCACCGGTGGCCCCGGAGCCAAAAGCGGCCGAGTTGGGCGAGGTGGCCGCGCCGGAGCCCGCAGACTGGCCGGCCGAGGTACCGCTATTCGTGGTCGAGGTCAGACCGGGATGAAGCTTGGCAAGCGCCACCGCCAGGACCAAGGACATGGCCACTGCGATGGAGACGATGGTCCGGTGGATGCGGCCCGACCGGAGCAGGGCAACCTCCCCTCTGGACATCGATGTTTGCGTATATAGCGACAAGTCGGCGGTCCTCTCAAACTCCAGGTGCGCTTTGCTCGGCTTTTCTTATCAATGAGGTCTAATCCTCCAGGTTGAGACCCCCCTGAAAGTTGCTGTAACCTCTCTTGGCTAAAGCTGTGAAATTGGTAAGCACCGAGCCAAAAAACAAAGGCCTGACCTGGAGGTCCGTCGACCAACCCCGCCCCCGTTTGGGTGAAGAGCGCACTCGGCCTGATTTGGCCCGATTTGGCCTGCCGACGGCGCCCGCGCGTGACCCCGTTGCTATGATCACTTAGGCAAACCTGCTGCGTCGGAGTGGCGGAATAGGCAGACGCGCTAGCTTGAGGGGCTAGTGCCCGCAAGGGCGTGGGGGTTCAAGTCCCCCCTCCGACACTTTTTTACGGGTTATTACCCGTAAAAGGGACACCATGTACGAACCCGAGCGCCAAGCCGTCCAAACACGGAATATTTGGCAGTAGGGCT
>JAJYPE010000132.1 GCA_021795585.1 Actinomycetes bacterium
TGCCCCGCTTTGGGTCAGAACCTCAAGCTGGAGTTGAATTCCCGCCGCGGCGAGGTCAGAAGAACTGCCGTGGCCGCACCAGGTCCTGGGGCCAACCGGTCAGAGCCCGGTCGGTGGATTCAGGCTTAGGTGGCGAGAGCGGCGGAGTGGTCACCTCCAACATCCAAGCCATCAACGTGCGCACCGGCCAGGCGGAGGTCGTCGGCCAGCTGCCGGTTGCGAGCGAGGGCATGGCCGCGGTGATCAGCGGTGGCAAGATCTACCTGTTGGGCGGAAGCGGCTCCTCAGGAAACCCGCAATCAGCCATCTGGCAGTTCGACCCGACCACGGCAATGGTCTACTCGGCGGGTTCCCTGCCCCTGCCGCTCGCCTATGCCGGAGCGGCCTCGGTCGGATCCGACATCCTGGTAGTGGGAGGAAAGACCACCGGAGGGAGCAACTCGAGCCGGGCCATAGTTCTGCGCCAGCGCTAAAGGAGCGTCACCGAAGCCCTGGTGATGCAACCGGAGTGGTCGGGCATAAGGGACCCCGTGGGTCCGATCAGCCCATGGCCTCAACGAATTCGAGGCGATTCCCGGCGGGATCGTCGGCGTAGAAGCGGGTCACTCCGTATGGCTCGAGCAGGCTGTCCTCGACCACGGCCACCCCGGCATCGGCGAGGCGCCGCTTGATCGCGGCCAGGCCCGCAACCCGGATCGCCGGGTGCGCCTTGCGCGCCGGCACGAAATCTTTTTCGATTCCCACATGCAGCTGTTCCGTACCCAAGCTGAACCACACTCCGCCCCTTGTGACCAGAGGCTCCGGCTTGGGCAGCTCCTTCAGGCCAAGGAGCCCTCCGTAGAAGGCGCACATGGCGTCTTCGCAGCCGGGTGGGCCCGCCACCTGCACGTGGTCGAGGCCGGTCACCCGGCCCGTTGCCGCGGGCAGGCCTAGTTCGGTGGCAAGCAGGGCTATGGCCCGTCCACGATGGGAGATCGCGTCCTTCTCCTCCGGCCGCATCTCCGCGAAAGTGCGCCCGTCCCCCTCGTCGGGGACGAAGAGCGGATCATATCCGAAGCCGTGGCCACCGCGCTCTCCGAGCGCGATGCTCCCGCGGACGACGCCCTGAAAGTAGCGGGCTTCGCCCTCCTCACCCACCAGGCACAGGACGCAGCGGAACTCGGCTCCGCGCAGGCCTGCCGGAACATCGGTCATCTCTCTGAGAAGTCGCGCACGATTGGAAGCATCGTTTGCATCCTCGCCGGCATAGCGGGCCGAGCGCACCCCAGGCGCTCCGTCCAAGGCGTCCACGAAGAGGCCCGAGTCATCGGCCACGGAGGCGCCGCCATAGGCTCTGTGGCACGCTTGGGCCTTGATGAGCGCATTTTCGGCGAGCGAGTCACCGGTCTCGTCGGGAGCCGCCGCACCTGCGGGCAACGGGAGGACCTCCACCCCCGTAGCGCCCAGCATCGCCGCGAACTCGGCAAGCTTGCCCCTGTTGCCGGTAGCAACCACTATTCGCATCGGCTACCTCACGGGCCTGGGCGCGGGCGGATCAGCGAGTGTCGCCGACTGCAGATCCAAGAGGTAGGCGATCCCGTGCTCGGCCAGAGAGAGAAGTTCATCCAGCTGACCGCGGTCAAAGGCCTCGCCCTCGGCGGTGCCCTGCACCTCCACGAAGCGCCCGTCCACACCCATGACCACGTTCATGTCCACCTCGGCGCCCGAGTCCTCGACGTAGTCCAGGTCCAGCATGGGATACCCTTTGACAATCCCGACCGAAACGGCTGCGCACTGGCCGGTAAGCGCCCTACTTCCCGCCTTGCCCATCCGGGCCAAGCGGGAAAGGGCATCTGCGAGCGCGACGTACCCGCCCACGATCGAGGCGGTGCGGGTCCCGCCGTCCGCCTGGATCACGTCGCAATCCACCACGATCTGGGTCTCGGGAAGGACTCCGAGGTCGACAACAGTCCTCAGCGAACGGCCGATCAGGCGCTGGATCTCGAGCGTCCGCCCCGACTGGCGGCCACGAGCTGCTTCGCGCGAGGTGCGCTCGCTGGTCGATCCGGGAAGCAAGGAGTACTCCGCGGTAACCCATCCCTTGCCTGTCCCGCGCAGCCAGGCCGGCCCTCGCTCCTCCATCGAGGCGGTGCACAGGACCTTGGTCCTGCCCATCGTCACCAGTGCCGAGCCGAGAGCCATCTCGGTGAAGTCGCGCTCGATCAACGCCGGGCGCAGCTCGTCGAGGCCCCTGCCGTCATGCCGCATGATTATCTCCCTTGCCGGCCGTGTCCCAGCGCGCTTGCGCTGGTCACTCCCCGGCCCATTTCACCGGGACGACGTCCCGGAGTTCGATGCCCAAAAGGCTCCTGCCAACCCGGCGGAATTCGTCCGGGTCCCCGGATGTCAAGTAGACGATATCAGCGGGCCCAGCCGAGGTGCTCGCCAGCTCTGCCTCTAGCAAGGCGTGCCGCACCTCGAAGGCCGTCTCCTCGGATGAGGAGACAAGCATGGTCTCGGGGCCCAGGACTTCGCCAATCGCACGGGCGAGGAACGGATAGTGGGTGCACCCCAACAAGAGCGTCTGCACCTTGGCGTCGATCACCGGCCGAAGAAGCCGCTCCGCCAGCACCTTTACTTGATCCGTGTCGGTTTCCCCGCGCTCCACGAACTCCACGAAACCCGGCGTTGCGGCGCATACCAGCCGCTTCTTGGGTGCGATCTGCGACAAGCGGGTCTGATAGGCGCCCGAGCCGATCGTCCCAACCGTGCCGATCACGCCGATGCGTTCGCCCATCGATTGCATGGCCAGCGCCCTTGCCCCGGGTTCGATCATGCCAACCACTGGGATGGGGAACCGCTCCACCAGCTGCGGCAACGCCTGAGCCGAGGCAGTGTTGCACGCCACCACCAGCATCTTTATGTCATAACGTTCGGCGAGGAGTTCGGCGATCTGAAGCGAGTAGGCCGAGACCTCCTCACGCGACTTGGGACCGTAGGGATAACGGGCGGAATCCCCGAAATAGACCAGGCGCTCGTGCGGCATCAAGTCATTGATGGCTCGGAGCACTGTGAGCCCGCCGAAGCCGCTGTCGAAAATTCCTACCGGTCTGTCATCCACTCCGAGGGTTCATGCTAGCGCCTGGGCAGCTCGGTCGCGGAGTTCACCAATTGGATGGCACCCTCAGCTGGGAGCGTTCGATCATCTCCGGGCGTGAGGCTCCGAGCAGCGCCAGCGAGACCCTCACGTCTTCCACCAGCAGCGAGATAGCCCTGTCAAGCCCCTCCTCGCCTCGCTCATAGAGCGCCCGGGCCAGGTGGCGGCCCACCATCACGGCCTTCGCCCCCAGGCCGAGCGCGCGAACAACGTCCGCGCCGGACGCTATTGCGCCGTCGACGAGCACGGCGCCCTGGTATTCACGCAGCTCGGCCGCCATCATGTGCAGCGCGCGGGCCGTCGAGATCGAGCCGTCCAGCTGGCGTCCGCCGTGATTGGATACCACGACGCCGGTCACCGGCAGCTCACCGGCCAACGACAGGTCCGCTCCGGAGAGGACTCCCTTCAAGAAAACCTGCATGCCGTCGGCGAGGGCGATCACGTCGCCGAGTCCGGCCCAGTCGACGGTCGGGTCAGGCGCGAGGCCGCTGAATCGGGCGGAGGAGACTCCTCCTCCAAAGCGGGTCTCGCTCTCTTCCAGCACCCAACCCTCCAGCTCCTGCGCGATGTTGGCGGAGAGGAACTCCTCCGGGACCGCAAAGGAGTTCTCGCGGTCACGCATGCGCACGCCGATGTAGGGTGCATCGACGGTCAGGTAGATGGCCTCGTAACCGTTGTCGACGGCCCGGCGCACCAGAGAGTCGGAGAAGCGGTGATCCCTCATTACGTAGAGCTGGAAGGACAGCGCCGGCCGGGGCCGTACCGAACCCCAGGCGGTCAGGCCACGCCGGAAGGCCTCGGCCACCTCCTCCAGCGGCACCGCGGAGCGCGTCGACAGGCAGTAGGAAACCCCGTGCCTCGCGGCCGCCTCCGCGATGACGGCTTCGGCCCTGGGGTGGAGGAGCGATGTGTAGGCCATGGGCGCGACCACCAGCGGGAACGGAATGCGCCGCGCTCCCAGGTCGACGGCGGCATCCACTCGCGAAACATTGCGCATCACTCTGGGCACCAGCTCGATGGCATCCCAGTCGCGCCGATTCCAGGAGAGGGTGGCTTCCGCCCCCGAGCCCCCGAAATAGTAGTCACGTATCGCCTCGGCCCCTGGGCCGTGCCCCGGATGCTCCATTTCGACCTCCCTGCCGAGAATGACGCTAGCAAGCCGGCGGATCAGCGTACAGTTGAAAATTCGGCGCCTCCAGGAATAACACCGGCGCGGCCGGCGCTAACCTTTATTGAAAATCATTTTCTATAGAGAGCAAGAGATGACCGCCACGACCACCGTCAGAGAAGAAGGGATCAAAGACGCGATCCGTGCCCGCCTGCACCAGGCGGGGCAGCGCTTCACTCCGGAGCGGGAAGCGCTGGTGGACATCCTCCTCGATGCGCACAAGGCGGTGACGCCACAGGAGCTGTACGAGGCCGCTAAGACGCGGGCCCGGGTCGGCCTTACCACGGCCTACCGCATCCTCGAGACGCTGACCAGCATCGGCTACTGCCAGGTGATCCTGCTGGACGGGGAACTCCGCTACAGCATCTGCCGTCCCACGCACCACCATCACCTGGTCTGCACCGAGTGCAAGCGGGTGGACGAGTTCGCCGCCTGCACCCTGGATGGCGCCTCCGTGGGCGGGTTCACGCCCACCTCGCATCGCGTGGAAATCTTCGGCATCTGCGAAGACTGCCAGGGGGCGATTTGATGGATCTGCTCGCCTTCCTGCACGTATCCTCCGCGGCCGGCACTTTGCCCCTGCTCGCAATAGCGCTCCTGCTCGGGATGATCCACGGCATCACTCCTGACGAGCACACCTGGCCCATAACCTTCTCCTATGCCGTTGGGAGCTACTCCACCCGCGGTGGCATGCGCGCCGGACTTTTCTTCTCCCTCGGCTTCACCATCCAGAGGGCCGTCTTCTCCACGCTTGCCTTTTTCGCGCTGACCACGTGGATGGAATCGAGTCACGTCGAAGGCATCGTTTACGTGGTGGTCGGCACGCTCATGGCGATCTCGGGCTACATAATGCGCACGCGGGGCACGACCATCCATCTGATGCCCTTCGTCGACAAGCTGCTTCCCCCGTTGGACGCCAGGAAGCAGCCGCCGCGCACGCTGGCCATGCTGCACGGCCTGATCGCCGGGATGGGGACCGGGGCATTCGCCACCATCCTTTACACCACCATCTCCCCCGCCATGCCAAACGTCGCGCTTGCCTGGCTACCCGGCGCGCTCTTCGGGACGGGCACCCTGATCGCCCAGGTGCTGATCGGAGCCGCCTTCGGACGCGCCATGCAGCGCCGTGGCCTCGGAGATGCGGCCCGCGGATTCGTGGGCCGAACCATCGCCTCCATCACCTTGGGCATCGGCGGAGCGATCTTCGTTACCAGTGGCCTGCTCACCCTGGTGCTTCCGGGTCTGGCCAACTTCACCATCCCGACCGGGATTCCGATCCCCAACCTGAGCACCATCAATCTTGGGCTGCTCATGGTAATCACCACCGTGCCCCTGGTGGGTGGGTTTTCAGCCGTCTACGCGGTGCGCAAGGTGCGAAGGGAACCCGAGGTCGCGGAGCGCATGGCGCCGGTGGTTCACCACCACGAGGCTCACGCCCGCTGAAGCACCCTCCGGCCAGGTGCTCGCCCCAAGCATAGGAACCACCGTCGCAGGCGGCGCGCCTAAGGCTTACCCGAGCCCGGCCGGCGACGGGCCGGCGACGGCGGGGCAAATGTCGT
>JAJYPE010000133.1 GCA_021795585.1 Actinomycetes bacterium
CAGCTTCTCCGAGTCGGCCTGGTCGTAAATGGCGAAGCTCTTGCGATACCCCAGCGCCTCGGCGTGGGCGCGCAGGATGCGGACGCAGGCCGAGTGGAATGTGGAGACCCACATGGTGGAAGCCGTTGGCCCCACCAGCTCGGCCACGCGGGACTTCATCTCCGAGGCGGCCTTGTTGGTGAAGGTGATGGCCAATATGGACGATGGGGCGACCCCGCTGGCTATCAGATAGGCGATGCGCCGCGTCAGCACCCTGGTCTTGCCTGAACCCGCACCGGCCACTACCAGCATCGGGCCGGAGATGTGCGTAACTGCGCGCAGCTGCTCCGGGTTGAGCCCCTCGGTCAGCTCCTCTGGCATCCCCTGCTTATTCATGGCTGGGTCCGTCCAGGGATCAAAAGCTACTCCCATTCGATGGTTGCCGGAGGCTTGGAGGTGATGTCGTAAACGACCCGGTTGACACCGGCAACCTCGGCCACTATCCGAGACGAGATCCGCTCGAGGAGCTCGTAGGGAAGTTTGGCCCAGTCCGCAGTCATGGCGTCGGACGACTCGACCGCCCTCAGGATGATCGGGTAGGCGTAGGAGCGCTCATCCCCCATCACGCCCACCGAGCGGATGTCGGCCAGGACCGCGAAGCTCTGCCATAGGGCGCGCTTGTCGAAAGAGGCCTTGGTGACCTCTTCTGCGACGATGCGGTCGGCCGTGCGCACGATCTCCACCTTTTCCGGCGTGACTTCGCCGACGACGCGCACAGCAAGGCCCGGGCCGGGGAACGGCTGGCGCCAGACGATCTCCTCGGGCAGCCCGAGCTCCTCGCCGATGGCGCGGACCTCGTCTTTGAAGAGCTCGCGCAACGGCTCGACCAGCTCGAATTCCATGTCCTCAGGCAGCCCGCCCACGTTGTGGTGCGACTTGATGCGCGCCGCGGTCTTGGTGCCGGATTCGATGACGTCCGGATAGAGCGTCCCCTGTACCAGGAACTTGGCGTTCTCGTACTTGCCGGCGGCCTCCTCGAAGATGCGGATGAAGTTCTCACCGATGATCTTGCGCTTGGCCTCCGGGTCGGTAACTCCGTCCAGCCTCGTGAAGAAGCGCTCCGAAGCGTCGATGGAGAGCAGGTCGATGCCGAACTGCTTGGTGAAGGTCGTCTCCACCGTTGCGGCCTCTCCCGCCCGCATCAGGCCGGTGTCGACAAAGACGCAGTGAAGCTGGTCTCCGATTGCGCGGTGCACGAGCGCCGCGGCCACGGAGGAGTCCACGCCTCCGGAGAGGGCGCAGATGACTTCGGCCCCGCCCACCTGCTGGCGGATGCGGTCGATGGCCTCCTCGATGATCGAGAAGTTGGTCCAGATCGGCTCCGCCTTGGCGACGCGATGGAGGAAGTTGTCGAAGAACTTCCAACCTTGGGCAGTGTGCTCGACCTCGGGATGGAACTGGGTGGCATATATCTGGCGATCGGGATTCTCGAAGGCCGCGCAAGGGGCATCGGGCGTCGAGCCGAGCAGCCGGAAACCGTCCGGCAGCCGGGTGACTGCGTCGAAGTGGCTCATCCACACCGGCGACGACACGGGCACTCCCGCAGCTAGATCGCCCTCTTCGGCCCGGGTGAACTCAACTCGGCCGTATTCGCCGGCCGGTCTGCGGGAGACTTCTCCACCCAGGTCGGAGGCGACCAGCTGTGCTCCGTAGCAGATGCCGAGAACCGGGATCCCAAGTTCGTAGATGGCCGGGTCGACGCGCGGGGCACCCTCGACGTTGACGCTCTTGGGGCCGCCGGAAAGCACGATGGCGCGTGGATCGAGCTGCCGGATCTCCTCGGCTGTGATGTCGTGGGCGACTATCTCCGAAAAGACGTGGTGCTCGCGGATGCGGCGGGCTATGAGCTGAGCGTATTGGGCCCCGAAATCCAGAACCAGAACCTTGGATGACCGCGCCGTATGCATCGAAACTCCGCCTTGTCGCGGGCGCGCCCCTGCGGCCCGCCCCGGACCCTGAGCTAATAGAGCCTACCTCCCCGGGCACCCCCTGCCTCTGGAAGGACCGCCCGGCTGCGAGGCTCCTTTTTTGCATCCTTTTTGCGCCCCTCATCGTCTTAGGGGGTGAAAAAGCAGCAACCTGAGCGAAAGGAACCAGGATGAAGTTGAACGAAGGCACCGCCGACCGTGTCATACGAGTGATTGTCGGGTTGGTGGCAGCGGTTCTCGCAGTCACAGTCGGCCTCTCGACGGTGGCCGGCATAATTCTCGGAATCGTCGCGGTGATCGCGCTGGTCACCGGGGCAGCGGGCTTTTGCCCCCTCTATGCCCTCTTCCATTTTTCCACTCGACACGATTCCGGACGTCACCATCACGCCACAGCGTCCTAAGATAAGCCACAGAGAGCCAAGCCCGACTCGCTGGCACTGGGGATGCTTCTCCGCGTGCGACCCTCGCAGGAGACCCTCCTACGGAGCCGCAGTTTTATCCGGCCAATCGGAGTTGGGCTTGGCTCGCTCAATTCCCCCGCATCCCGGGAGCTGCCATGCCGAACCAGTCCGAGCGGGCGGACGCCTTCGAAGAGCTGGTGGAAAAGCACGGAGGCGCCCTCCAACGCTTCGCGCTCTGGCTGGGCGCTCCACCTGAACTTGCCGACGACCTGGTGCAGGAGACCTTCCTTAGGGCTTGGCTCAGACCGGAGGCGACGGCAGGCATCGTCAACCCCCGCGGCTGGCTGAGGCGCATCCTGCGAAACGCATGGATAGACACAGGACGCAAGTCCCAGCACGAGCTGGACGTGGAGGACGTGGAGGAGATCTGGCGGGCGGACGGTTACAGCGCCGACATCTCCGACGACATCGCATCCGCCGAGTCGTCCAAGACGCTGGCCGAGGCGCTCTTCCGGCTGCCCTTCCCCTACCGCTCGGTGGTCCTCCTCCACGACATGGAGGGTCTCACCCTGGGAGAAATCGCCGCCGAAATGGAGATCGGAGAGGCCGCCGCCAAGTCGCGGCTCAGACGCGGCAGGATGATGCTCGTCACCGCGCTCACTCAAGCCGAGGAGGATTCCATGGTGCGCTATGGCGGGCTGGGGTGTTACGAAGCTCGCGGCCTCATCAGCGCCTATATCGATCGCGAACTTGACGGTGAGCGCAGCGCCATGCTGGAGGAGCACCTCCATGATTGCCCGACCTGTCCGAGCCTCTATGCCTCGGTGGTGAAAGTGCAGGGGGCGCTCTCCTCCAAGCGGGACCCCGACTCGAGCATCCCCGCGGAACTGGCCGCCAGGATACGCGAGCGGCTCGGCACATCGGAATCAGGCGAGGGAACGCCGAGGCACGCATAGCGGCGGGGATTGCCCGAAGACGCAAAAAGGGGCGGTCCGGAAAATCCGGCCACCCCTTTTGCTTAAAGTCGCCTTTGGGCTAGTGGCCCATGCCGACGCCTTGGGCCTGCTGGAGGGCCTTGCCCTCGGTCTGCAGGGCCGGCGCCACCATGACCTCCGCCTTCTGGAACTCCTTGATGGTCTCGTAGCCGGTGGTGGCCATCGAGGTCCGCAGAGCGCCGAAGAGGTTGAGGCGGCCGTCGTTCTCGTGGGCCGGGCCAACAAGGATCTCCTTGAGGGAGCCGCGCTGGGACACCTTGACTCGGGCGCCGCGGGGAAGAGTGGGGTGGAAGGTGGCCATGCCCCAGTGATAACCCTTGCCTGGTGCCTCGTAGGCGGATGCCAGGGGCGATCCGATCATGACCGCGTCGGCGCCGCAGGCGATGGCCTTGGCCACGTCGCCGCCCTTGCTCATGCCGCCGTCTGCGATGACCTGCACATAAACGCCGGTCTCGTCGAGGTGGCGCATGCGAGCCCCGGCCGCATCGGCAATCGCCGTCGCCTGGGGAACGCCCAGACCCAGCACGCCGCGGGTGGTGCAGGCGTTGCCCGGGCCGACTCCGACCAGAACGCCGATAGCGCCGGTACGCATCAGGTGCAGAGCCGCCTGGTAAGAGGCCGTTCCGCCGACGATGACGGGCAGCTCGAACTCGCGGATGAACTTCTTCAGGTTGAGCGGTTCGACCGTCTTTGAGACGTGCTCGGCCGAAACGACGGTGCCCTGGATAACGAGTAGGTCGAGCTCACCGGCCAGAGCGGCCTTGGACAGCTGCAGGGTGCGCTGCGGAGTGAGCGAGGCTGCGGTGACGATACCGGCCGCCTTTATCTCACGAATGCGCTCGGTGACCAGCGTCTCCTTGATCGGCTCGGAGTAAATCTCCTGCATGCGCTGGGTCGCCTTCTCAGCCGGCAGGTTGGCGATCTCGGCCAGGAGAGGATCGGGATCCTCGTAGCGGGTCCAAAGGCCCTCGAGGTTGAGGACTCCGACGCCACCCAGCTTGCCGATCTCGATCGCCGTCTGGGGCGAGACCACGCCATCCATGGCTGAGGCAAGCAGGGGGAGTTCGAACTTGAAGGCGTCGATCTCCCAGGAGATGTCGACGTCTTCCGGGTCGCGGGTTCGCCGCGAAGGAACGATCGCTATGTCGTCGAAGCCATAAGCCCTACGGCCGGATTTGCCGCGTCCGATCTCGATTTCCGCCATCATCTACCTCCTGCGGGCCCGGAGGCGATGAGCGCCTTCATGCAAACAGTGCGTTCCATGCGGTCAGTCTAGAACCTTGACGCGCGAATGCTTTTGTGTTAGATGCGGGATCCGCGCCCCCGGAGTTCCTTCCCGGGTGCCGTCCGACCCTGCAGGCCGGCCAGGCGGTGACATAAAGTGGAGCAGGGTCTCAGCCAGGATATAGGGCGTCAGCGAGGGGGTCGGATGCCGGGAACGTTAAAGCCACGTCTGGGCGGTCGGCCGCTTCTTCGCCGGTGCACGAGGGTCGCCGCGGTGACCATTGTCACGTCTTCCATCCTGGCAGGCATTGCCCTGCAGCCATCCCAGCCAGCCGGCGCGGCCGTCTCCTCTTCCTTGCCCGCGCCCGGCACGCTCTTCGTCCTCAACGGCGGCAACTTGTCCGGCAGCAACGTGCCGGGCATCACCGAGTTCGCTCCGGGCGCCTCGGGCTCCGCCACACCGACCGCTACCACCACGTCCGCCGCGGGCCTCTACAATCCGTTCGCCATGGCGGCGGACCCGAGCGGGAACGGCAATGTATGGGTGGTCAACTATGCATCCGGCTCCGGTTCGGTCGCCGAATTCAGCGCAGCGCAATTGGAAGCGGGCGGGAACGCGACGCCGATCGCCAAGATACTTCCTGCTAACACGGCGAGTCTCAACGAGCCGGACGGTCTGGCCTTCGATTCAAGTGGCAACCTTTGGGTGGCCAACACCAACAACGACGGCCAGCACTGCAACGCGGGATCGATCGTCGAGTACACCGCCGCTCAGCTCTCGGGGCTGAGCGCTACGAACGACAGCCCCACTCCGGCTGCAACCATCAACTTCAACCTCGGAACCACCTGCCCTTCCCCCACCGTCAGCGGCCCTTGGGGAATTACATTTGACTCCAGCGGTAACCTCTGGGTGGCCTCCTACACCTCTAACTTGGTCGTCGAGTACACCGCCGCTCAGCTCTCGGGGCTGAGCGCTACGAACGACAGCCCCACTCCGGCGCAGGTGATCACCGCCAATGGCGGAAGCCTCGAGAATCCGACCGGCCTGGCCTTTGACCCCGCCGGGAACCTCTGGGTCGAGAACACGCCGTCCTTCACGACGCCAAACTCGGGCTGGCTGGTGGAGTACACCGCCGCTCAGCTCTCGGGGCTGAGCGCTACGAA
>JAJYPE010000134.1 GCA_021795585.1 Actinomycetes bacterium
CCTTTCAGCCCTTCAAGAGATCGGCAACGTCGTTACGCTCCCCCACCAGCTCCTCGGTGGTTATGGCGATCTTGGAGCGGGCGAAATCGTCGACCTTGAACCCTTCGACCACCTTCCAGCTCCCGCCGTCCGAGACGACGGGGAAGCCGAACTGCAGACCCTCGGGAATCCCATATTCGCCACGGCTGACGACGGAGAGGGAGACACAGGTGTCCGCCGGGGTCGGGGTGTTGATGCTGCGCACCGAGTCGACAACCGCGTTGGCGGCCGAAGCCGCCGAGGAGGCGCCACGGGCCTCGATGATGGCGGCACCGCGCTTTTGAACGGTGGTGATGAACTCGCCCTTGAGCCACTCGTGGTCGGTTATCACTTCCGTCGCCGGCTTGCCGCCGATGGTGGCGTTGGCAAAGTCGGGGAACTGGGTGGCCGAGTGATTGCCCCAGATGGCCACGTTCTTGACGTCGGACACCTCGACGCCCGCCTTGTGGGCGAGCTGGCTGACCGCCCGGTTCTGGTCCAAGCGCGTCATCGCGAAGAAGCGCTCCGCGGGCACGCCCTTGGCCGCCTCCCTCGCGATCAAGGCATTGGTATTGCAGGGGTTGCCGACGACGAAGATGCGCACGTCACTCGAGGCCACCTTGGCGATCGCCTTGCCCTGCGGTCCGAAGATGCCTCCGTTGACTCCGAGCAGGTCACGACGCTCCATGCCCGCCTTGCGCGGCATCGCACCAACCAGGATCGCCCAGTTGACACCGTCGAAACCGGTCTCGAGATCGGCGGTCAGCTCCATCCCGGTTAGCAGAGGGAAGGCGCAGTCGTCGAGTTCCATCGCCACGCCCTCGAGCGCGCGCATCGCCGGCTCGACCTCGATAAGGCGCAGCGCAACCGGGGCGTCCGGACCGAACATTGCTCCGGAGGCGATGCGGAACAGCAGCGAATAGCTGATCTGGCCGGCGGCGCCGGTCACTGCAACGGAAATGGGGGTCTTGCTCATCTCTTCTCCTTGACTTTGGGCACCCGGACTCCGCTCAGGAGCCCTGGCGCCCTCCCGATTGCGGCTACTAGAGCCGATCGACGATGGCGGAAGCGAACTCTGAGCACTTCACCTCGGTGGCGTCCTTCATCAGGCGCGCGAAGTCGTAAGTAACGACCTTGTCGGCGATGGTGCGCTCGAGCGCGCTCACGATGTCGGCCGCGGCGTCATTCCAGCCAAGGTGCTCGAACATCATCACACCGGAAAGCAGCACCGAGCCCGGATTGACCTTGTCCTGGCCCGCGTACTTGGGGGCGGTGCCGTGAGTGGCCTCGAAGATGCCGTGGCCGGTCACGTAGTTGATGTTGCCGCCCGGGGCGATGCCGATTCCGCCCACCTGAGCCGCAAGGGCGTCGGAGAGGTAGTCGCCGTTGAGGTTCATGGTCGCGATGACATCGAACTCGTCAGGCCTGGTGAGCACCTGCTGCAGCGTTATGTCGGCGATTGCGTCTTTCACCAGAACCTTGTCGCCGGGATTGCCGCCGCAGTCGTCCCAGCCGACCGCCGTGTCGGCGAACTCTTCGCGCACCAGTTCGTAGCCCCAATTGCGGAAGGCACCCTCGGTGTACTTCTGGATGTTCCCCTTGTGCACCATGGTCACGCTCTTGCTGCCGCGATCCACGGCATAGTTGAGAGCCGCACGGATGAGGCGCTTGGAGCCGGTCTCGGACACCGGCTTGACGCCGATACCGGAGTCCTTGCGAATCTCCCATCCAAACTGGTCATGCAGATATTCGATGAGCTGCACCGCCTGCGGGCTGCCCATCTCGAACTCCAGGCCGATGTAAACGTCCTCGGTGTTCTCACGGAAGATGACCATGTCCACCTTCTCGGGATGCAACACCGGCGAGGGGACACCCTGGAACCAGCGCACCGGGCGCAGGCACACATAAAGGTCGAGAATCTGGCGCAGTGCCACGTTCAGGGAGCGGATCCCTCCGCCGATAGGCGTGGTCAACGGGCCCTTGATCCCGATGAGAAGGTCGCGGAAGGCTTCGACGGTCTCGTCCGGCAGCCAGCTGCCGGTCTCGTTGAAGGCCTTTTCACCGGCCAGCACCTCACGCCAGGCAATCTTCTTGCCATGCTTCTTGGCGGCCGCATCCATTACTAGCTGCGCGGCCGGCCAAATGTCGACGCCGGTTCCGTCACCTTCGATGAATGGAATGATCGGCTCGTCGGGGACGATGAGTGCCCCAGTTGGGGACATTGTGATTTTCTCTGCCATAGAGGCCGATACTATCCCCAATTGCTCGGAGGCATTAAAACGAGCGTCCCGTGCGGCACCTCGCTAGGCGCCGCTGGAACCAAAAACCGCTTCGTGTATCGCTACGGTGGTAGCGGCCTGGTTCATCGTGAAGACGTGCAGGCCCTCCGCCCCCATGGCCAGAAGCTCGGTGCACAGCTCGATGGCGATTCTGGTCCCCTCGGCCTGGAAGCCAGCCGCGTCACCTTCATATCGCTCGAGCCTGGCGGCCACCTTTGCCGGTATCGGCGTACCCGAGAGCTCGGCCATGCGCCTCAACGTCGAGAGACTGGTTGGAGCCATGATGCCGGGAAGCACCGGCTTTTCGATCCCTCGCTTGGCCAGTGCGTCCCGGAGGCGCGCGTACCTGTCGGCGGTGTAGAAGAACTGGGTGATGGCATAGTCCGCCACCTCGAGCTTTTCCGCCAAACGATCCATGTCCACCTCAAAGCTGGGAGCCTCGGGATGCCCTTCGGGGTGGGCGGCCACGCCGACACACATGGAGTATTTGCGGCTCGCCAGGCGGGCAAGATCGATTGCATGGTTGAACTCGCCGGGAGCGAGAGCGCAGCTCGCCTCCAAGGGAGGGTCGCCGCGGAGGGCCAGCACGTTCTCGATCCCCTGGCTCGCGTAGCGCTCCAGGATGGACTCCAGGTCATCCTGGGTGTGAGCTGCTGTCACCAGGTGCGCAACCGGCAGAAGCCCGTAGTCACGCCGAAGCCGTGTCACCAGCTCGTGGGTGTGCTCGCGCGTCGAGCCGCCCGCGCCATAGGTGATCGAGGCGAAGTCGACCCCCAGTCGCGATAGCTCCGACAGTGCCGCCTGAAGCCTCGCTTCTGCCGCGGGTGAACGAGGTGGCCAGAGCTCGACCGAGAAGAGAGGCCTGGTTCGGTTGGCGATCAGTTCGTCAACCCGCATCTTCACCTGCCACCCTGGCCTTGGCGGCCCGCAAGGCGTTCACCAGCAGCATGGCCCGGGTCATCGGCCCGACTCCGCCGATGGTCGGCGTAACTGCGGAGGCGGCCTCGGCCACCGAGGGGTCCAGGTCCGAGGAGAGCTTGCCGTTGACGAACGGTGTTCCGGCACCGACCACGACCGCGCCGGGCTTGATCATGTCGCCCCTTATGAGGCCTGCGACGCCGGCCGCGGCGATGACGATGTCTCCTTGGCGGGTGATCTCCCCCAAGTCTGCTGTACCGGTGTGAGCAATGGTGACGGTGGCGTTGCACCCCTTGCGCTTGGCGGAGAGCAGCATCGCCAGCGGACGCCCGATGGTCAGCCCTCTACCCACCATCACGACGTGGCGATGCTCGACCTCGACCCCGTAAAAGGTGAGAAGTTCGACTATGCCGGCAGGCGTGCAGGGAAGGGGGCCGGGCTCGTTCATGACCAGCTTGCCCAGATTCACGGGGTGAAGGCCGTCCACGTCCTTGGCCGGCGAGATAGCAAGCAGCGCCTGGAGCTGGTCGAGCCCGGAGGGAAGCGGAAGCTGCAAGAGAACGGAGTCCACCTCGTCCGAAGAGTTGAGCTCGTCGATAACCGCCATGAGTTCGGCTTGGGAGATGTCGGCGGCAAGGTGGCGGTGGATCGATGCGATCCCCACCTCTTCACAGTCACGGTGCTTCATGGCTACGTATTTGGCACTGGAGGGGTCGTCACCCACCAGGATGGTCCCAAGCCCCACCCCCTTGCCAACGGCGGCTAGCTCGGCGACGCCGGCCTTGACCTTCTCTTTGATCGAGGCGGCGACGGCATTGCCGTCGAGAATCTTGGCAGTCATGATTTCGGGCCTCTCAGTGCTTGAAGTGGCGTTCGCCGGTAAAGACCATGGCCACCCCCGCCTCGTCGGCGGCTTCGATGACCTTGGAGTCGTTGATCGAGCCGCCTGGGGAGATGATAGCGGCCACCCCCGCCTCGGCCAGGGCCAGCATCCCGTCCGGGAACGGGAAGAAGGCGTCGGAGGCGCCGGCCGATCCGACCACCCGCTCGCCTGCCTTGGTAGTGGCGATGCGTGCCGAATCCAGCCGGTTCTGCTGCCCGGCGCCTATCCCGACAGCCATCTCGTCCTTGACGACCACGATGGCATTGGACCCGGTGCGCGCGCATACCTTCCAAGCCATGGCCAGATCCCGCATCTGCTCGGGCGTGGGGGCGACCTTGGTGACCACCTTCCAGCCCGAGGCCTCGGCCAGGAAGCGGTCGGGCTCCTGCACCAGGAAGGCGTTACCCAGCGAGCGGATCTGCAGTCCGGGCACCTCGGGCGCGGGTGCTTCTATCAGCCTCGTGTTCTTGCGCTTGGCGGCCAGCATCTCCACCACACCTTCGGCGTAACCCGGCGCGATGACGACGTCGGCCTTCGGGTTGGCGGCAAGCTCTGCGGCAAGCTCGGAATCGACCTCGCGATTGAGGGCGACGATCCCGCCAAAGGCTGAGATGGGGTCGGCTTCGAAGGCCAGGCGATAGGCCTCAGAGATTCCCGCATCCGAGACCGCGGCTCCACAGGGGTTCGCATGCTTGACGATCACCGCCGCAGGGCGCGAGGGGCCTGTCAGTTCGTGCACAAGCCTCCAGGCGGAATCGGCGTCGAAAAGGTTCAGATACGAGAGTTCCATGCCCGAATGTTGCTTGAGGCCGCGCAGCCAGCTCTCCCGCGCCGGCGAGAAAAAGAGGGCCCCGTTCTGATGGGGATTCTCGCCGTAGCGCAATCCGCGAGCCTTCTCCAGACGCAGGCCGATCCGCTCCGGAAGCGCCTCCGATCCGCCCGCGAGCCAGTCGGCAATCATCCGATCGTAGGCGGAAAGGTGATCGAAGGCTTTGGCCGCGAGAGTGCGGCGGAACTCGAGGGGCACCTCGCCCTGGCGCAGAGCGTCCAGGAGCGGCTGGTAGTCGGAGGGATCGACCACCACTGCCACCGAAGCGTGGTTCTTGGCCGCGGCACGAATCATCGACGGCCCGCCGACATCGATGGTCTCGATGGAGGGCGTCTCGGCGAAGGGATAGAGGTTGCACACCACGACGTCGATGGTCTGGATCCCCATGCGCTCCAGGTCGGCCATATGCGCCTGCTTGGAACGGTCGGCGAGGATCCCGCCGTGGATGCGCGGGTGCAGAGTCTTGACGCGCCCATCCAACATCTCCGGGGAGCCGGTCACCTCCTCCACCGAGAGGTGGGAGATTCCCGCCTCGGTGAGCGCCGAGGAGGTTCCACCACTGGCAACCAACTCGTAGCCGAGGGTGGACAGCTCGCGAGCGAGCTCGACGATCCCTTCCTTGCGAAATACGGAAAGCAGGGCTCTCATCGGCCACTCCCTTTCAACTCGGCGCCGGAGCCCTGCTCCGCCCGCCACCTTTCCTGAAACTCGAAGAAGTCCCCCGTCCCATCCTGGGAGAGGAACTCCGCATACTGGCGCAGCGTGAGCGGGTAAAGGACCCGCTCGACCTCTTTTATGCGCTCGTGCAG
>JAJYPE010000135.1 GCA_021795585.1 Actinomycetes bacterium
GGCGAAGTTTCCGGATCCGTCTCGGGCGGCTGCGTGGAGGGAGCGGTCGTAGCGGAGGCCTTGGCCTTGATGGGCGTCGACCGGATCGTGACCGAGGGTGGGGCCGCCATGGAGCTCCCGGTTGCACCCGGCGAGGCCTGCCCGACCGTCTCGATCTTCGGCTACTCCGACGACGAGGCGTTCGCCGTCGGGCTCACATGCGGCGGAACCCTGAAGATACTGATAGACCCCGAGACCCCGGGGCTGTACTCCCTCATGCTGGAGTTGCTGCGTTCCGAGACGCCATTCGTGCGCGCCACCGTGGTCTCCACCGCTGACTCGACGGCCCTGGCGGCGGGGACGGAGGTCTCTCCAGAAGGGGTGAACGCCTACGAGGTCTTCGGCCCACTTCCGGAGGTGGGAGCAAGCCTGCTTATCGAAGGTGTCGGGCAGGTGCATGGCGAGCTGGCAAACGCCGAGCTGGCCGCGGTGCTCACCCGGGACGCGGCGGGCGCCCTGGCGGCGGGCAGCACCATGGTCCGTCACTACGGCCGAAACGGGCAGGCCAAGCTCGACGAGATCGAGGTGCTCTACGAGGTTTTCGCCCCGGCGCCGCGAATGATCATCTTTGGTGCGGTGGACTTCTCCGCCGCCCTGGCCCGGCTTGGCAAGATGCTGGGATACCGGGTGACCGTCTGCGACGCGCGCCCGCTTTTCGCCACCAAGCGGCGCTTCCCCATGGCCGACGAGGTGGCGGTGGACTGGCCCGACCGGTATTTGGGCCGGGTGGGCGCCGCGCTCGGGCCGCGGGACGCCGTATGCGTTCTCACCCATGATCCGAAGTTCGACCTGCCGGCCATCTCCTCCGCCCTGGCGACCGGAGTTGGCTACATAGGTGCGATGGGATCGCGCAGGACGCACGAGGAGCGCACCAAGCGTCTGCTCGATGCCGGGGTGGACCCGGCTGCGCTGGATCGCGTGATGGGGCCGATCGGCCTCGACATCGGAGCGCGAACGCCCGAGGAGACCGCCGTCTCAATCATGGCCGAGATCGTCGCGCTCCGCTCGAGCCGTGCGGCCGGCTCACTGCGTGGCGCCGCCGGGCCGATACACACCGGACTCGAGAGCGCGGGGAGGCCCTAGCGATGCGGGTCCCGGAGGAGCAGGAGGGGCCGGTGGTAGCCGCGCTGCTTGCGGCGGGGCTGGGCACCCGCTTTCGTGGCCGGGAGCACAAACTCATGGCCGGCTTTCGCGGCGCGCCTTTGGTCAGCCACGCTCTGAGGGCGATGCGAAGCTCCGGGATCGCCCGCCGCGCCGTGGTAGCGGGGGCGGTGGAGCTGGACGACGTCCTCGAGGGCGAAGTGCTGCTCGTCAATCCGGACCCCGCCCGCGGGCTGGCCTCGTCGCTGGCGATCGCACGCGATTGGGCGCTTGCGGAGCGCGCGGAGGCCCTGGTCATCGGCCTCGGCGATCAGCCACTCATCCCCCCTTCGGCCTGGTCCAGACTGGCGAGCGCAAGTGGGGCGCCTATTATGGTGGCAACGTACCAGGGTAAGCGGCGTAACCCGGTGCGCATCGCCAGGGAGGCCTTCGACCTGCTCCCCGAGAGCGGGGACGAGGGCGCCAGGGTGCTGTTTTCCTCGTATCCGACCCTGGTGGCGGAAGTGGAGTGCGAGGGCGAGCCCGTCGACATCGACACAGTTGAGGAGCTGGACGAATGGAACTGGTGAATAACTTTTCGGTCAAGGTCCCAGTCGATCGCGCCTGGGCGCTTCTGACCGACGTTGAGAAGATCGCTCCCTGCCTACCCGGCGCAACGTTGGAAGAGATCGATGGCGAGGAATACCGCGGGTCGGTGAAGGTCAAGGTGGGCCCGATCACCGCCGCCTACAGGGGCAAGGCGCGCTTCATCGAGATGGATGAAGAGAACCACGCCGCAGTTCTCAAAGCCGAGGGGCGCGACACCAAGGGTCAGGGCAACGCCTCCGCCAAGGTGTCTCTCAAGCTTGCCGCCGACGGCGACACGACCAACGTGAACGTAACCACCGACCTAGCTATCACCGGCAAGGTGGCCTCCTTCGGGCGCGGAGTGCTGGCCGATGTCTCGACCAAGCTGCTCGGGCAGTTCGTCGATTCCCTGGAGGAGCTGATCGCCTCCGATGGCAAGGAGCCGGTTGAAGCGGCTGCGCCGAGCGCCGAGGGCGCTCCCGCCGGCGCGGCGCCGACCGCCGAGGCCAAGCCCTTCGTCCGCAAGGAAGCCGAGCCGGTCGACCTGCTGGGCGTGGCGGGATCGCCGATCATCAAGCGTGCGATTCCCGCGGTCGTAGGCACCGTCTTCTTCCTGATCCTCGTCTTCATCCGCCGGTCGCGCAAGCGGCGGGGGCACAAGGGCTGAATGACCGCGTGGCCGGACCCGCTTCCCGCTGACGCCGAGGCGGTCGCACGTCTCCTTTCGCGCGATCCCGAGGGGCCCTATGCCGTTGTAGCCAGGCGTAGGGAGACCGGCATGCCGGCCGTTATCGCGTGCTGGCCCTTCATGGGCGGCTCAACGCCTATGCCCACGCTGTTCTGGCTGCTGGATCCGACGCTTGCCCGCGAGGTCTCGGTGGTGGAGTCCGCAGGGGCCGTCCGCGCGGCGCGTTCCGCAGTCGATGCCACTGAACTCGCCGAGGCACACAGGCGTTATGCGGGGCTTCGTGAAGCCCTCATACCTGCCGGGCACGCGGGCGCCGGGCCGAGCGGAGGGATCGGCGGAACGCGCACAGGCGTCAAGTGTCTTCATGCGCACATGGCCTGGCACCTGGTGGGTGGCGGAGATCCCGTCATCACCTGGGCCATCGGCAATTTTCCGGGCGCCTTTTCGCTGGCCGGCCTGGAGGCCGGCCCGTTCCCGCCCGGGCTCGAGGGCCTCGATCCGCTGAGCAGCGCAGCGGAGGCCCGCCAAAAGGGCTAGCCGAGAGCGGAGGCCCTACCGGAGTCGTCCACCAGCAGGGTCGGCAACGTCCGCCCCTGGGTGTCCATGACAAGCAGTTCGTCGGGAAGTGATTCGAGCTGGGAGCGGTGGAAGGACCTTGCCTCGACGAGGCCGGCGCGTTCGATGCGCTCTCCCTCTTGGACCAGCACCTCATGGGCGGGAACCAGTTCGGCCACCTTCAGGGAAGGGGGCATCTCGAGCCGGGGCCCTTTGTATCCGAGCACCTCCACGGCGAGCCTGCCTTCGGCGGTGAATCCACGCTGGGGGTTTTTGGCATGCGCCATGGTCTCCTTGTCGGCGGAGAGTTTGGCGACGCCGCGTCCATCTATGGATACGAGCTTGTAGACGAAGTTGCAGGTAGGATAACCCGAGCCCGTCACCAGCCGCGTCCCCACCCCGAACGCGTCGATGGGGGAGTCCCCGAGGTCCGCGATGCTGTATTCGTCCAGGTCCCCGGAGTATACGATTCGCGTCTTTTGCGCCCCCAGCTCATCCAGGAGGGCCCTGGCGCGCTGCGACTCGATGTGGGGGTCCCCGGAGTCGATGCGGATGGCTCCGATTTCGGTGCCGACGATCTCCACCGCGGTGCGGATTCCGCGCTCGATCTCGTAGGTGTCCACCAGGTAAGTGGTGTCGGCCCCTTGGGTGGCCAGCTGGGCGCGGAAAGCGTCGGCCTCGCTGGAGTGGGCGAGGATGAAGGCATGGGCAACGGTCCCGGTGGTGGGAATCCCGTACTCTTGCCCGGCGGCCAGGTTGGAAGTGGCCGCCGCGCCCACCAGGTATGCCGCGCGCGCCGATGCGATGGCGGCCACCTCATGCGTCCTACGCGATCCCATCTCCACGATGGAGCGCCCACCCGCGGCATGGACCATGCGGGCCGCCGCAGAGGCCACCGCGGAGTCGAAGTTGTAGATGGAGAGGAGCACGGTCTCCAGGACCAGGCACTCAGCGAAGGTGCCGTCGACCTGCACCAGTGGGGTGAAAGGGAAGTACAGCCCGCCTTCGGGAACGCCTCGAATGGTGCCTGTGAACCGGTAGTGGGCAAGGTAGTCGAGTGCGGAGTCCGAGACGATCCGATTGCGGGCCAGGAACTCCAGCGCCTCCTCCTCGAAGCGGAAGGCCTCCAGCGCGTCCAGTGCCCGAGCGGTGCCCGCCACCACCCCGAAGCCTCGTCCGCTGGGCAGGCCGCGCCCGAAGAGTTCGAAAGTGGCCGGGGCGCCGGCTGTATCATCGGCGATGGCGGCGTCGAGCATCGTCAGCTCGTAGTGGTCGGTAAGCAGGCCTGTGCTGGGTCTCATACGCTCCCTATCCCGGACTTGATCCCTGCAAGTATAGGACAGCGTCCTTGAGGCCCCAAGGAAGGTGCTCAGGAGCCGGGATCGCCCGCCGCTCCTACAGGTGCCCGCCGCGGCGTCGCCGACCGTGGCCGGTTGATGACCACCAGCGCGATGATCGAGACGGCTATCAAGATTATGGAGAAGACCTCGACGGCGTCCCACACCCGCGGCACGGCCAGCCAGAAATACTCGTCCCAGAAGCGTGGGATCGACCAGAGCAGGAGAGCGGTGAAAGCCAAGGTCCCGTTAGCGGGCTGCACCGGTCTGGCGCGAAGCCGTTTCTCGATCTGCAGGACTATCAGAAAGATGATGAAGTCCTCGATGGCCTGGAAGACGGGCACGGGGATCCGATACCCGGCCTGTCCGGCGTACTGCATGCCGTACCAGGCATTCGTCGGCCGCCCGCCACCTTGGAACATCAGCTGCGGCCCCAGGATCCTGCCCAGTGCCCATGCCGAGATCAGCACCGGCGCGACCAGGTCGAAGGCCTTGGCCAGCGAAAGGGATGGGGCGTAGCGGCGCTTGAAGTAGATGGCGGTGGGGATGGCGCCCGCCAGGCCGCCGAACGAGGAGAGCCCGCCGTGCCAGATCAGAGGGATCTGAGCAGGGTACTTGAGGTAGAACGCGATATTGGCTACAACGTGGACCACGCGCGCGCCGATCACGGCGCCCACGATGATCCATATGAAGGCCTTGCCCACCCAATCGTGCGGCTCGCCGGCCTTCTCAAGGCGCTTCTCGAAGTAACGGAAGGCGAAATAGAAGGCGATTGCGAGGCCGATGCCATAGGTATGGATCTGCAGCGGCCCGATGTGGAAGACCACCGGAATAGGTTTCATCTTCTATTAGAGGGTAGCGCGACCCGGGCCGATAAGGCGCGGTGTGCGAGTGTAAGGGGAGATGCGCTGATGACGGTGCCGGACGAATTGTTTTCTCTACGCGGCAGGGTGGCGGTGGTTACCGGGGCCTCCAGCGGCATCGGCGAGCATTTCGCCCGGGTCTTGGCCGATGCGGGCGCCAAAGTGGTGGTGGCCGCGCGCCGAGAGGCGAAGATCGCCGCGCTGGCCGACTCGATCGGAGACGATGCCGCCCACTTTGCCTGCGACGTCACAGATGCGGATCAGGTGGAGGATCTCATGGGCTTCGCGGTTCACCGCTTCGGCTCCCTGGAAGTGGTGGTCAACAACGCAGGGGTGGCGGATCCCCGCCCGGCGCTGGAGGAGCCGGTCGAGCGCTTTCGCGAGGTTGTGGAGACCAACCTGGTATCGGTCTTCTCCGCCTGCCAGGCCGCCGGGCGCAGGATGGTCGAGTCGGGCTACGGCTCGATCGTGAACGTCGCCTCTGTGCTGGGCCTGGTGGGCTCGGGAAAGATTCCCCAGGCAAGCTACACCGCCTCCAAGGCCGGTGTGGTGAACCTGACCCGCAGA
>JAJYPE010000136.1 GCA_021795585.1 Actinomycetes bacterium
ACCCACGGCGCTCCGCTCCGCTCTGCGCCGGGCGCCGGGCCGCCTCTGGACCCTAGGATATCCAATACTATGCCAGCCTGCCAGTGTCGAAAGTCCCGATCGGCAAGTTGTCGCAACCCGTTGTAGCGACGGCGGCCCCCACACCCCCAGCGATATCATGGGGCGAAACGACCAGCCGGACCAGGGGATGCGAGCGCCCATCTCCTTGAATGAAGGCCCTGGATGAACCAGTTGGCTTTTCGCTGCGCACCGGCACCGTACATTGCAGGAGACACAGAAAGGCGGAACGTGCGCCGAACCGGGGGAATCCTGCCGATGGCGATCGCCTTGCTGGGCCTGCTCGCATCCGCCTGCGGGTCTCCCGCGAGCACCACGTCGACGACCACTACCGCCCCGGCGCCGGTGGCGGCCGTCCTGACGACTTCGTTCGTCGCTGCAGGATGTACCGCAATTACCCAGGCCATGGACGGCAGGATCACCGGGTGCCTGCGCACCGGCGCTCTGAACGCAGGCGTATATCACATCTCGCTGCAGCAAATCATCGGCGCAAAGGTGACGATTCCCAACACCACCGCCCCCAAGGCCAACGCGGTCAAACTGTCCCTCTCCCCCGCCAGCGGGCCGCCCGGGACCACCGTCACCATAACCGGCACGATGGGGAGCCCTCCGCGTCCGCTGCCACAGTACGTCAACTTCTGCTGGGACGGGTGTGCCGACGGGCTGCAGTACGGAGGGGTCCCGCTGCGCTGGACGGGCTCGAACACCTTCGACGCCAAGCTGGTGGTGCCCGCCGCGCCCTGGGTGGAGTCCAACCCGGCCCGGGTGATAACTCCCCGGCAGGCCGAGTTCTCCATCGGGGTGAGCTGCGTGGTCGCATTCAAGGGGTGCGGACTCGGCGGAGCTGAAGGTTCCGCACGGTTCAGGATGACCGGAACCAAGAAGCTCGCCTGGTGCCCCTCCGCGGCCAACTGCGCATCGCTCGCGGCCGGCCCCGCCCAGGTCCTGCCGGGTCAGATAATCAAGGTGCAAGGGTACGCCCCCCTGTCCTCGGTGATCGGCTCTGACCAGCCCTTCGCCAACCAGCTGCAGGTGACCCCGGGTCGGCCCGCCGGCAGCACCGTCAAGTTCAAGACCTTCGCAAAAGGAGGCACGGAGGCCTTCTTCGGCCAGGCGCCCATAAAGATCCGCCCAGCCCCCACCTTCGCCAGCTTGGGCACCCTGAGCCCGGGCTCGACCACCCTCGCCGGACCGGGTGCCGTTACCGCAGACCCGGCCAACCCGGCCAGGGTGTTCTGGTGCAGCGGCGGCCAGCTGGGCGAGACGGGGCAAGGCGGCACGCAGCTTATCCCCACCCAGGCGGCGGCCAAGCTTCTCGCCTCCCTCGGGTACGGCTTCATGGGTGGCTCGTCGCCGAGGTGCGCGGCAATAGCCCCGCTTCCGCTTCCTCCGGGGACCCTGCCCGCGGTGGCCGCGGCCTTCACCGTTGCTGTCGACGACTCTGCTCCTCCGGTCTACGACGTCGCGCTTTACACCACCGACGGGGGCGCCGCCTGGACGCCGGTTCCCCCGCCCCAGGGTGACGCGCGCACCGCCTTCGGAGGCTTCCGCTTTGCCGGAACGACGCTGCAAGCTCTATACCAAAGCGGCGGAGGCTTCGTAAACGGGGCCCCGCCCGCCGTGGCCACGTCGGAGATGAAAAGCACGGAGGCGGGGTGGCAAAGCGGAAGTCTCACCTGTCCCGCCAGTGGCCCTTGCGCAACGCTGGGCCCGTACTCGCCGGGAAACTGCGCCATGAACGGCACCAGCCAGCTCGTCCTCTATTCGGCCGGCCAGGGAGCCAGCTGGCTGAACCCGGCCTGGCCGCAGCAACTTGACGCCTGCGCCAGCGCGGAGGTGACAAGCATTGGCGGCCAAAGGCTGCTGGCCATCGCCTCGGAGTCCAGCTACCCCGTGCGCCTCTCCACCGATGGCGGCCATAGCTGGAGTTACGTGGCGCTGCCGCCACTGCCTCGCAGCGTGGTTGGTGCAGGCGGAGGCACCGGATTCGGTGTGGATGCCGGTCAGCTGATCCTGCTCCCGAGCGGCGGGCTGCTCGCCTACGGCGTGGGTCAACCCCAGTACAGGTCCTTGCTGCTGGCACCGGGAAAGAGCGCCTGGTGCCAGGTGCCCTCCTCGGTGCCGCTTCCCACCGTTCAGTTCAGCACCTCGGTCGGGTTGGCCGGCAACCAGCTATGGTGGGTGCCCTTCGACCAGCAAGGTGCCCCTTCCAAGCCGCAGGCCGTGGCGGTGTCACAGATAGCCTGCTGAGCCGAGGCCGCATTCGGGGCCGGCACCTGGCAGCAGCTGTCGACTTGGCGCGGTTGCCTGTGGGCCGAGGAGCGTCTAGCGGTCTATGACCTCGGCCAGTGGATCGAAATGCCCTAGATGGACGCTCAGCGGGCCGGGCCTGCCGATCAAATAGCCCTGGGCAAAGGGGACGCCGATGTCGCGAAGCACTTCCAGCTCCGCCTCGTGCTCCACTCCTTCGGCGACGACGCGAGCTCCGGACTCGTTGGCGAAGGTCACCAGCGCCGAGGCCAGGCTCCGGCGGATGGGATCGACGTCTATCCCCCTGACCAGCTCGAGATCGAGTTTGATGATCTCCGGTGCCAGCTGCACGATGCGCGCGAGGCTGGAGAAGCCTGAACCCACATCGTCAAGCGCGAGCCGGGCACCGCAGCGGCGTATTCGCCTCAGTGCGTCCAACAGCTCGTCCGGCCCGGCTACGGCCTGGTGCTCGGTCAGCTCTACCACCACGCGCCCCATGCCAAGCCGTTCGACAAACTCGCAAAAGCGCTGGTCGAGCGCCACGGTCGGACTTACGTTGACTCCAACGAGCAGGCCGGGATCGGCGGATTGGCTCGCCTGCAGGGCTGCTTCGACCAGTGCCAGCTCCAGGTCCTCGCCCAACCCGATCTTGTAGGCATCGTCGATCCAGGCATTCGGCGGCCGATACGGTCCGGGGTGAAAGCGCGCGAGCGCCTCCAGGCCGGAAAGCTTTTGGTTGCGCAAGTCGACCACCGGCTGGAACACGACCGAGAAGTCCCGCTCGGCCAGCGCTTTCTTGACCCTGTTTTCGCGCTCGATGTACGTGGCAAGCTTCGGGTCGGCGACGTTGGCCACGTACTCATAGACCTTCGCACTCTGCGAGGACCTGAAGGCAGGCGTCTCGTCGGGCGGAAGTAGGACCATTCGGCTCATTGCAATGGCGGCCTCGACCGCCGAGGCGACGAATTCCGCCACCCCGTTCAAGATGGAGACATCCTCCCCGGCAAAGGCGTGCGGTAGCGATGACCCGACCACCAGCACCCCAAGGACCTGAGCGCGATATCTGAGTGGGACGCAGATGACGGATCTCATGGCGACCGCGCGAATCATGTTGCGATCCATGCGCGGGTCGGCCATGGCGTCGTCCGTGTGCAGGGTCGCCACCTGGGCCATGGAGAGCCCGGCGAGGCTGGCGCTGGCCGACAGCGGCGATCCCACCTGGGATACATAGCCACCGGAGCAGAACGCGAACTCCAGACCGTCGCCCGCTTGCAGGGCCAGCGCTCCGCCTTCGGCGGCCAGGAGAAGATCGAGGACGTTGTCGACGATGCGCTGCATGATATCTGCGGCGCCCTTGGGCAAGGCCCCATGCCATGTTGAACGCGCGTGGGTCATCGCACTCTCGACAGTTTTCTTCCTCAGCCTCTATCGGCCCCCACAAAGCACCTCTTGAGACATTCGGTTTCCAGGCGCTACCGACGGGACACCGCGCTCCGCGAGGCACCAAAAGACAGCGCGAGGTGCGCAAGCGTGAACTCACAGGAGAAGCTCCCCCACGCCCCCGAAGGCGACCTCCGGACCGACCCGCCATCGGGCTCGGCCGCCACTGAGGCCGGCGCCGGGGTGAGCTCGAAGCTACCGAGGGAAAGCTCGGGAATCCATTCCGAGGCGGCGTTGTGGCGAGCCCAGCGCCATGCCGCGAGCTTGGACTATTAGAACCTGCCTGAAACCCGCGAAGGAGCCCGGGCCCGGGGTATGGATGACGGCCGCACCCCCAGGCCACTCCTTGCTCGCCCGCCGGGCGATAGGCTGCCACGAAACCACAGGCCGGTAATGGCCGGAACTCTAACGCTTCCCGCCAGGATGCATGGCTAGCCTGGCACGAATGCGCATCCTGGTTGTTGGCGGAACCCGCTTCATCGGCTCCCATCTCGTCGAGTCACTCCTCGCGTCCGGCGACGAGGTGACGCTCCTCCACCGCGGCCGCACCAACCCGGGAGCCTTCCCAGAGGCTGATCACCGAATTGCAGACCGTGACGGGGACCTGGGCGTGCTGGCCGGCGGGCACTGGGATGCCACCGTGGACTTCTCGGCCTACGTCCCCGGGCAAGTCCGCCACCTCGCAACAGCGCTGGGCGGGAGGGCCGGACATTACATCTACATCTCCTCTGTCTCGGCTTACGCGATCCCAAATTTGCCCGGTTTTCGCGAAGACTCGGCTCTTGCTCGCCTGGCCGACCCCGACAACACTCCACTGAGTGACGAGACTTACGGAGGCTTGAAGGCGAGCTGCGAAGATGCCGCGTTGCAGACCTTCGGGGAGACCGGAGCGCTCACCATCGTCAGGCCCACCTATGTGGCCGGTCCTCGCGACTACACCGCCAGGTTCACCTGGTGGGTGGAACGTGTCGCGCGCGGAGGTGAGATCCTTGCCCCGGGTCCTGCCACCAACCCGTTCCAGATCATCGACGCCCGCGACCTGGCCGTGTTCCTGGCGCTAATCGCCCGCAGCGGGATCGAAGGCGTCTTCAACGCCGCCGGGCCGGCCTCGGCGATCACATTTGCGGACGTGCTGGAGGCCATCGCCGAGACACTTGCCCCGGCCGGCACCGAATTCCACTGGCTGGAGGCGGGAAAGCTGCTGCAGGCAGGGGTGAGAGCCGGCGTCGACTTCCCCCTTTGGGAGGCCGAGGACAAGTCAAGGCTCATCCTCACAGCCGACTCCTCGGCCGCGATTGCCGCCGGCCTTTCCCTGAGGCCACTGACGGAGACGATCGCCGACACTCACGCCTTCGAAGGCCAGGCACGCACGGTCCAAAAGGCGGGCATAGGCATCTCCCCGGCGCGCGAAAACGAGCTGCTCAGGACCCTCCACTAAGCCATGGAAGCCAAGCGGCCCTGCGAAGCGCATGACAAGTCGGCGCAAATGGTGCGTGCCGCTCTCTAAGGTGCTGAAAGCAGCATCACCGCAAAACGAATTGGTGGCCCAGGTGGTTCACCATAGGTAGCGGCTACCCGGCCGCAAGCCAAGAACAATTTCCGCCAGAATTCACACAAATGCCGTTCAACGGTCAGCTCCCGGTCATTCTCAATGGATAGAAGTTATATCCAGTACACCTGATCCGGCGACGGCCGCGGCCGTCGCAATCGAAGTTCCACGACGGGAGTTGGAATGACCGCAATCGAACTCGAAGGGCTCAGCAAGAGATTTGCAAACACCCGGGCTCCGGCGCTGGACGGCGTCGACCTCGACATCCGAGACGGTGAATTCGTGGTGCTCCTCGGTCCCTCAGGATGCGGCAAGTCCACGACGCTGCGGATGATTGCCGGCCTCGAACAGCCCAGTTCCGGAGTCATCCGCTTCGACGGGCGAGTGGTGAACGACATTCCCGGC
>JAJYPE010000137.1 GCA_021795585.1 Actinomycetes bacterium
GACCAACCGGCGTGAGTCGCGCCAGACTGAAGAGATACTCTCGGACACCTTCCGCATCGCCGTCTTCGACTTGGAGAACACGGTGATCGCCTCGAACGTGGTCGACGCGTTCGCCTGGTACGCCACCCGCGACCTGCCGCTCGGCAAGAAGGCGCTCTTCGCGTTGGCGCTGTTGGCCGAAGGCCCGAACCTGATGGCCGTGGACCGTGCGGACCGCGGAGACTTCCTGCGCAGCTTCTACCGCCGCTATTCGCGGGCCGAGCGGGCCGACCTGGCGGAGAAAAGCAACGACCTCTTCAACGGCTATCTGTTGAAAAAGGCCTTCCCCAGGGCCATCGAGCGCATACGGCGCCACCGGGCCCACGGGCACAAGACCATTCTCATCACCGGTGCGCTCGACTTCGTGATCGAGCCGTTGGCACCACTCTTCGACGACGTGGTCGCCTGCACCATGACCGAGGACGCGCGTGGCCGCCTGACCGGCAACCTCGATGTCGCGCCTCCGACCGGCGAGGCCAGGGCGCTCCTGGTGGAAGACTTCGCACGGTCTTACGGAATCACCACCCAGGAGTCCGTGGCCTATGCCGACTCGACCTCGGACCTGCCCATGCTGGAGGCCGTCGGGTATCCCGTGGCGGTGAACCCCGAGCCCAAGCTCCTCCAGATCGCCAAGAAGCGAGGCTGGCCAGTGGAGAACTGGCAGCGCCAGCAGGGCCATTCCCCACTGCTGCTTCCAATCGGGAGGAGCCTGTGAAAGCGCTCGTCTTCGGCCGCTCTCCCTCCAAATACGCGGCATCCAAGGCACTCGGCACCCTGGGCGCCCGCTTTCGCGCCGGGGCGTCGTCACTGCGGCTCGACGGTTTCTTCGAGCTGGGGCCGCCGGCGCCAGAGTACGCGGCGCTGCAGGTAAAGCTCTCGGGAATCTGCGGTTCGGACCTTGGCCTGCTGACTGCCAAATCGTCTCGCTACTTCGAGGACCTGACCAGCTTCCCTTTCGTGCCCGGGCATGAGATCCTGGCCACCACCCGGGCGATGCCGGGCCGAGAGGGCGAGGAAGTGCGCGTGGTGGTCGAGTCCGTGCTCGGATGCCGGGCGCGTGGCATTGCCGACCTCTGCGCCCAGTGCGCCTCCGGGCACCCGGAGCTTTGCACCTCCACCGTGGCCGGCAAATTAGAGCCGGGCGTCCAGACGGGCTACTGCAACTCCACCGGCGGCGGCTGGTCCGAACAGCTCTACGCGCATCCTTCCCAGCTACACCCGGTGCCCGCGGACCTCTCGGACGAGGAAGCCCTGATGGCTGAGCCCTTTGCCTGCGCACTTCACTCGGTGCTCGGCGCCCCCATCAGCGGCGGAGAGAACATCCTGGTGCTCGGGGCAGGCAGCGTAGGCCTATTGACGCTGGCCGCATTGGACGCGGTAGCCCAGCCTGGCTCGGTCACCGCCCTGGCCCGCTACAGCCACCAGGCCGCCCTGGCCGCCTCCTTCGACGCGCAGGTGGTCCGCAGCCACGATGAAGCGCGGCGCGCGGCGCGCTCCCTCTCGCGCACCATGCAGGTGGGTTCGCGGGTGACCGGCGGCTTCGACGTCGTCTTCGACTGCGTTGGCACCGCAGACTCCATCGAGGCCAGCCTCGAGCTGGCCAACCCCGGCGGCACCGTGGTTCTGGCCGGAATGCCCGCCCCCCAGCGGATCGACTTGAGCGCACTCTGGCACAAGCAGCTAAAGCTTGCCGGAACCTACGCCTACGGTCAGGAGACCTATAAGGGGCGCGGGTGGAACACCTTCGAGCTGGCACTTTCCACCATGGCCCCCCTCGAACTCGGCCGACTGGTAAGCGTGGTCTACCCACTCGAGGACTTCGAGGAGGCCGTCAACCACGCACTATCGGCGGGCAGGCGCTCGGCGGTGAAGATCGCCTTCGACCCGCGTGCCAAGTCGTCGCGCAGCAGCCAGAAAGGTTTGTAGATTGAGTCCGAGACCCGGCTTCGTCCTCAACGTCGACAAGTCATACCCAGGCACCCTCTTCTGGCACGGTGAAGGCTTCCGCCTTGAGAAGCTGCCTGAGGGTTCCCGCGTCCTCTACCCGCCGGAGGCGCTTCCCGCCATCAAGGACCCCGGAGCCGCCGTGGACGAGGCCCTCGACAACCCTGCAGGCGATAGCGAGCCGTTGTCGGCACTGCTGAGGCCCGGCATGAAGCTCACAATTGCCTTCGACGATGTCTCCCTGCCGCTGCCCCCCATGGCCGCGCCCGATGTGCGCTCCCTGGTGATCGAGAGGGTGCTCGAGCGCGCCGCCCGCGCCGGCGTCGAGGACGTGGTGCTCATCGCAGCCCTCGCACTGCACAGGCGCATGACGGAATCGGAGCTTAGGCACGCGCTCGGCGACCGCGTTTACGACGCCTTCAACCCTCGCGGCCTGCTGCTGCAGCACGACGCCGAGGATCCGGACGGCCTCACCCACCTCGGCAAGACGTCGCACGGCGAGGACGTGGAGATCTCGAGGCGCGCCGCCGAGAGCGACCTGATCGTCTACGTAAACATCAACCTGGTCTCCATGGACGGCGGCCATAAAAGCGTCGCCACCGGGCTTTCCAGCTACAAGAGCCTGCGCCACCACCACAACGTCGACACCATGATGCACTCCCGTTCCTTCATGGACATGCACCACTCCGAGTTGCACTCCTCCAACTGGCGCATGGGGCGGGTGATCGCCGATAGCGGGATCAAGATCTTCCAGATCGAGACCACCCTCAACACAAACACCTTCCCCAAGTCCTTCTCATTCCTGCAAAAGCGCGAGTGGGAGTGGACCCTGCGGGACCGTGCGGCCTTCCTCTCCACCTCCAAGTCCCTGGAAGTCACCCCGCCTTGGCTGGCCCGCAGCATCTTCTCCTCCATCCGCTCCCCCTATGGACTCACCGGCGTCAACGCCGGCGAGGTGGAGGCGGTTCACGCCCGCTCGCTCGAGAACGTCTACAAGCAGCAGCTCGTGCAGGTGGAGGGGCAGACGGACATTCTTACGATGGGCCTTCCCTATGTCGGCCCCTACAACGTGAACTCGATAATGAACCCGATCCTGGTCTACTGCCTTGGGCTTGGCTACTTCTTCAACATGTACAAGCGCCAGCCGCTTGTGCGCCAGGGCGGGGTGCTGATCTTGAGCCACCCCACCAGGCCCGAGTTCGACCCGGTCTTCCACCCCTCCTATATCGACTTCTGGGAGAACGTGCTTACCGAGACACGCGACCCCAAGGAGATCGAAGCCCGCTTCGAGCGTGATTTCGCCGAGGATCCCTGGTACATCCACCTCTACCGGACGGGCCACGCCTACCATGGCGTCCACCCCTTCTACATGTGGTACTGGGGTGCCCACGCCTTGGACCACCTGGGCGCGGTGATCATACTTGGCGGCGACGCCAAGGCCGCCCGGCGGCTCGGCTTCATGTCGGCCTCGACCATGAACGACGCGTTGGAGATGGCCTCCCATTATGTGGGCGCCAACCCCTCCATCACCCACCTGCACTCCCCGCCGCTGGTAATGGCGGAGGTCCTGTAATGAGATCGCTCTCCGGGCTGGTGGCCAAAGTGCGCCTCCCCTTCCCCTTCTCGCACCCGAACTGGCCGATAGACGTGCCGCGGCCGGCACCGAAGTCGACGCTCGGCGCCAACTTCGATTCGGCATGGGGAAGGCGCAGGGAGGTCAGAGCGGTTCGAGCCCTGATTACCGACTACGTCACCCGGCCCGCGTTGCGGGCGGTCACCTCGCCCGAGGTGACGGGCCTGGAGCGCATCGCCCACATCAAGGCCCCGGTCATCTTCGCCGCCAACCACGCCTCGCACCTCGACACCCCCCTGCTGCTCGCCTCATTGCCCGAGCGCTTCCGGCACAAGACATCCATAGGTGCCGGCGCGGACTACTTCTTCGACAAGCGCTGGAAGTCCTACCTGTGGACTTTCCTGCTTGCCGCCATACCCATCGAGCGCAACAGGGTCTCCCGGAAGTCGAGCGACCTGGCATTGGCGGTCCTCGCCGAGGGGTGGAGTCTGGTGCTCTTCCCCGAAGGCGGGCGCACCCCGGACGGCTTCAACCGCGAATTCAAGGGTGGCGTCGCCCTCCTTGCGCTCCAGGCGGGCGTCCCGGTCATTCCGGTGTACATCGGAGGAACTTTCGAAGTGCTTGGCAAGGGGTCGGATAAGCTCCGTCCCGGTCCGACGGCCGTCAACTTCGGAGCGCCCCTCATGCCGGAGGGCCGTGAGATGCGCGCGTTCGCCAAGGAAATAGAGGGGTCGGTCACCCAGCTGGGCGACGAGGTGCACTACGACTACTGGACCGCCCTGCAGCGCAGGTCGCACGGAGCCGAGACGCCGGCGGCAGACGACCGGCGGCGCACCTGGATCGACTACTGGCAGCGTCCCACCGTGGCTGGCCGTGAAGAGGACCGCAAGAAGACCTGGCCCCGTCTTCCCATCATCAACAGGCCAATCTGAGCCTCAGGACCGGCGCGGCCCCAGGACTTGCGTACCGGTCAGACCAGGCGCACCCCGGACGGAGCCATCGACTCCGCCTCGTCGGTGAGCACGGTCACGAACTCGGTCTTGTGACCGGGAAAAATGGAGACCGAGAAGAGCACCGCCCGGCCCGAATCGTCGTAAGTGGTGCGCTCGCAGCGAAGAGCAGGGGCGTCGGTCGGTACGCCAAGCAGCTTGGCGTCCTCCTTCTCGATGGCCACAGCCGCGATCGTCTGCACCGCGCGCGCCAGCGGGGCATTCAGTTCGCCACTCTCCCCCAGCAGTTGATAGAACGAGTGCTCCTCCAGTTCGGGAATGGAGAATTGCGACCCCAGCGAGGCGGGAACCCAGACGGTGACGCGGGCAAAGGGGGCTCCGTCGGCAAGGTTTAGCCGGGTCAGCACCAGCAGGTCGCCTTCTCCGAGTATCTCCTTCAGCCTGCCCTCGGCGGGCTCGACACTGGCCGAGATGATCTTGCGCGATGGAGTGACCCCGATCTCCTCCATCTGGGCCTCGATGGTCATGAAGCGCCCCAGGCTCTGGCGGAGGGGGCTGGCGACCACGACCCAGCCGTAGCCCTGGCGCGGCTCGACCAGGCGCTCGCTGCGCAACACCTCGAGTGCCCTACGCACGGTAATGCGGCTGGCACGATGTTGGCGCGATAGTTTGGCCTCACTGGGGAGCACTCCGCCGGGCGTGATGGCCCCTGAGGCGATCTCCCGCCTGAGGTGCTCGGCTATCTCGAGATATCGGGGGCTTTTCTTATTGTCGATTCCCCCACGATACTTATGCGCAGGCCGGAACCCCAAATCAGAGCGCCCGGGAGCCCCCATCAGAGCTGCGCGCCGAAGAGCGGATGGCGCCCGCCCAATGACGCGCCGCCTCCATTGCCCCCGAGGCGGTTTCCTTAGCCTCCTGCCGCCGCCGGGCGACGCGGGCTGCTGCTATGCGCTCGGAGCGCATCTCCTCTATCGAGGCGGTCCAGGGCTCGAACGCCAGCGGGGCAAGCCGCACCTCCGGAATGCGCCCCAGCACCAGGTCGGCCAAGGCGGGGTTGCGGGCCAGAAGAGGGCCGTGGCAGTAGCTGGCCAGCACCCGGTCCGAGAGGTATCCGTCCACGCGCTCCTCATAACGATTGCCGACTCCGGCCAGGACCGCGCCCAAAGGGTCGCCTTCAAGCAG